>JAJRTB010000274.1 GCA_024278495.1 Deltaproteobacteria bacterium | reverse complement strand
TTCCAGTTGTTTCATCCGCCGTTTCTGCTCTGTTCTGCTGATCTCCATCCCCCACCTCAAGGCTGTCCGGACAAGTTGTCCATTTCTTTTGCACGGAAAGAGTGCTATAGTATCCCTGCTTCTTTTATACCAGAAACTGTCGCGCCTACCTCTAAAAAATTCAGGAGATTATCCATGATCGCAGGACAGACCTTCACCATCACCCAGCCCACCCGGATCCATTTCGGGCCGGGCATTGTTGACACCCTGGCCCAGGTCATCAGAGACCATGGGTGCAAAAAACCCCTGGTCGTTCTTGATCCCGGCCTGAAAAAAGCGGGCCTGGACAAGGCCGCACTCAGCTCACTTGACCGGGCCAAAATGAAGTACGCCGCCTTTGACAAGGTTGCCCCGGAACCGGGCCTCAAACTGGCTGACAAGGCCGCCACCCTGGCCAGAAAGAACAGGTGCGACTCGGTCGTGGGGATAGGCGGCGGCTCGGCCATGGACGTTGCCAAGGCGGTTTCCATCCTGCTGACTAACGGCGGCAAGGCTGTTGATTACCTGGGTCTGGGTAAAATAAAGAAAAAAGGCGTGCCCAAGATCATGGTGCCGACCTCGGCCGGCACCGGCGCCGAAGTCACCTTCACCGCGGTCTTCATCAACGAGAAAACCGGCTCCAAGGGCGGCATGAACGGGGACCCGCTCTACCCTGACGCGGCCGTCCTCGACCCGAACCTTACCATGAGCCTGCCGCCCCAGGTCACGGCCAGCACAGGCATCGACGCCCTGACCCATGCCCTGGAGGCCTACACGTCTATCCAGGCCAACCCGATCTCCGAGATGTACTCGCTGGAGGCCATAGACCTGATCTTTGCCAATATCAGGACCGCCTACGCGGACGGCCGTAATCTCACGGCCCGCTCCAACATGCTCCTGGCAAGCCTGCTGGGCGGCAAGGCCCTGGCCATTGCCGGGGTGGGGCTGGTCCATGCCATGGCCTATCCCCTGGGCGGCATGTTCGGTATTCCGCATGGACTGGCCAATGCCGTGCTCCTGCCGTATGTCACCGCCTACAACCTGATCGGCAACCTGGAAAAACACGCCGTTCTGGCAGCCCTGATGGGCTATGAAACTGAGGGCATGTCCCCTCGCGAAGCAGCGGAACAACTCGTTGCAGGATTGTTCCAGCTCAACATGGACCTGGACATCCCGGCCACCTTAAAAGATCTGGACATCCCGGCCGACAAGATTCCGGAAATGGCGGATATCGCCCTGACCGTGGAGCGCCCGGTGGAAAACAACCCGCGCCGGCCGGGCAGGGACGATGTTATCGCTGTGTATGAATATGCCTTGAACGGTTGAAAACGCCGTAATGGAAGGAGACGGTACGTCGGCACAGCCCCTCCCGTCTTCACACGGTCACGTCTTCCCGCATGGAGGGGCTATAGCGGACAGAAGTGCCCGAGTAAATCCGGAGCGCCTGTGCCGACTTGCAGTTTTGGGGTAAAAAACGCATAGGTGCATAGCCTGTGACCAAATACAGGAGACGAGGCCCAGCCGTATATCAGCCGCGTCCAAGCAGGGAAACCACCTTGTCAAGGATACGGTCCGCTGTCTCCTCCTTGGTGAGCAGGGGAAGCCTGACGACACCGCTCCGGTCAAGCAGCAGAACCTGGTTGGTGTCGGCCTCAAAACCGGTTGAGGCCGTGGCAATACTGTTGACCACGACCAGGTCAAGATTTTTCTCCCGCAGTTTTCTGGCACCCTCTTGCTCAAGATGATCCGTTTCCGCGGCAAAACCGACCAGCAGCTCTCCCTCCCGGCGAGAGCTGCCCAACTCGGCCAGAATATCCCGGTTGGCTTCCAGCTCCACCACCGGAGCGGCCTGCTGTTTCTTGACCTTGTGAACGGCGCACTGAGTCGGCCGGAAATCAGCAACCGCGGCCGCCTTGATGATGATGGAAGCCTGTTGTCGCTTTTCCATGACCGCCTCATACATCTCGTCAGCCGTATGCACCCGGACCGGGGTTATCCCGGGCGGATCATTCAGGGAGACGGGACCGGTTATCAGGGTAACGCCGGCGCCCCTCCTGCGGGCCGCCCGGGCCAGGGCAAAGCCCATCTTGCCGGATGAACGGTTACTGAGAAACCGGGCCGGATCAAGGGGTTCACGGGTCGGCCCGGCCGTAACCAGGACATGGTGGCCCTGCAGGTCGGGCTCGGTAAGATTTTGCAACACTATCTCCCGAACCTCATCCCAGCCGGGCAGTCGACCCGGGCCTTCATCACCACAGGCCAGCACACCGACCCCCGGCTCAGCAACCACGTAGCCCCATTCCCGCAACCGTTTGATATTCTCCTGGGTCGCGAGGTGATTATACATATGTGAGTTCATGGCCGGACAGACAATAACGGGCTTGCCCCCGGCTGCCAGAACGGCCGTGGCCAGGAGGTCATCAGCCAGGCCATAGGCCAGGCGGGCGATGGTATGAGCGGTGGCCGGCGCTATCAGCACCAGGTCGGCCTCACGGGCCAGGGTGATGTGAGACATGACCCGGTCAGGATCGTCGCTGAACATGTCACAATGGACCGGATTCCCGGACAGCGCCGCAAAGGTCAGCTCTGGCACAAAACGGGCGGCGGCAGCAGTCATGACCACGTTGACCCGCGCTTCCTCGCGGACCAGGGAGCTTACCCAGCCGGCCGCCTTAAAGGCGGCGATACTCCCGGTGACACCAAAAAGAATAGTTGTTCCCTGGAGCCCGGTCATGGAAAATCCTGTTGAGAAGCGGCAGCGGCTAAGAAACAGCTCCCCTACTGCTCAACCGCCTCACCGAACGGATCCAGGCCGGCTGCGGCGGTTCGGTCGATAGTCACGTACAGGGTCAGCCTGGTTTTGCCAAGCGTACCGTCCGAGATGACCATCATGCAGGTCTTGTTGGGCTTGACAAAGGCCAGAAGGATATCACTGGCCGTTGATTCACCAACCAGTTTCCACTTGTTGTTCTGCATGGCGCTGACCAGGTAATCCTTCAGGGACAGGGGTTCGACCCGACCGCTGTAATGCCAGACACCGCCGTTAAAAGACTCGGTTTTGATGGTCAGGGACTCTTCACGGTCCCAGGACATTTCTATCGGCAGTTCAATATCCTGCAGGTCACCGGCGAAACCGGATACTGACGGAAAACCCGCCTGATCAACAGGGGTAGAGGTCGAGGCACAACCTCCGGCCAGAAACAGAGTGGCACAGGCACAAAGAATCCCGAAACATACCTTTTTCACGTTTTTTCTCATATCCCTACTCCTTCAAAATGATGACCCCGTAAAAGCCTGTAAACACCGGCCGGGTCCAATGATAATTCAGCCTGCTGTCGTCACGGATTCAAGGTACAATACCCTGTCCTCCAGGTCAGATTTCCCGAAGAATGAATTCCGCGAGGGGTTTGCGCCGCGACTTCTGGTTTCTGTGCAGAGGGAAGCCGACAGCCAGAACAGCCATGAGTTCCAGCGTCCCGTCCAGGTCCAGGACTGCGAGTACCTGGTCACTGTTCCGGAGAATCTGCCCGAGCCAGACCGCGCCGAGCCCCAGCTCTTCCACCGTCAACAGCATGTTCTGGATGACAGCGCCCGCGGACTGGTAATCTTTCATGTCATTGTACTTGGCGGCCCTGTCAAGCAAAACAACAATCAGGGCCGGAGCCCCCAGTATTATGTGAGAGTACGAGGTCAAAGGGGCCAGTTGTTCCCTGACGGATCCGTCACGGACCAGAACAAAACGCCAGGGCTGGTTATTCAGGCCGGACGGAGCCCATCTTCCGGCGTCCACGATTGTCCGCAGGAGTTCAACCGGAACAGATTCCTCTGTGAATTCACGAATACTGCGCCTTTGAAAAATAGCGTTCTGGACTGGTCCCATTGGTTATGTAGCAATCGCAACGAGTCACAGGGTTTGTAACGCTGCGGTTTTACCTGCCAAAAATTGATGAATTCGTAAAAAGTCGAAAATCCTGGCTGAGCACTACGATAATTCAACCAGTTACAACGCTGAACCGTTGGTTTCGTGACTTTTTACGAAACCGACAAAAATTTGCAGGCAATCTTCCTGAATCCGTGACAAAAATAACATACCGACAACACTATCGCACCCGGATCCGGGATCATGACTGTCGAGTACAGGTTGTATATAAATACGCTTTCTTTGTCAACCGGCATTCATCCGGACCGGAGGACGGAAGCGAATGCATATTGCGGAGGCGGCCCTATTCTGTTATGAAAGTCTCGGGCCCGGCACACCGGTCCCTGGCTGACGCGTATCCCGGCAAGCGGTCACAGACCACCTCGCTTTTGAACGATCAGTCCGGCTTGCGGAGCAATCAGTACGCTGCGCCTAACTGCCTGGCCAAAATCAAGACACCCTGTTACCACTTCAGTTACCACATACAAGGTAACGGTTTTATACATTTTTTCCTTGGACCCTGTGACTGGTTACGTATCCCGCGCCTGACAAACCTCTGTCCCGCATGATCTGCCGATGAAAAAAAACAGAGCTCCCCTGCCCCGCCTCAAAACAGGAACCGCCCTGGTTGACACCCACTGTCACCTGGACATGAACCGCTACGCAGACCCGGATGAAGTTATTCGTTCAGCAGCTCGAAACGGCGTTACCAGGATTGTCACCGTCGGCATAGACTCAGTCAGCTCTGATGCCGCTGCCGCGCTTGCCCGGCGCCATCCCGGAGTATTTGCCACGGTCGGCCTGCATCCCCATAATGCCGGGGACGCAACAGAGGAAACCTTTGCGTACCTGGCGCGTCTGGCCCAGGCGCCGGCCAACAAGATAGTCGGGTACGGCGAGATCGGCCTTGATTTTGCGAGAAACTACGCGCCCAGGCAAGCCCAGATCAACACCTTTCACCGCCAGTTGGAAATTGCCCGGGAGATCGGCCTGCCGATCATTATCCATGACCGGGACGCCCATGAAGAGACCATGGAAATTCTCAACCAACATGCTCCATTCAAGGCCGGCGGGGTCATGCACTGCTTTTCCGGCGACACGGAACTGGCCCGCCGGGTCCTGGACTTGGGCCTGTACATCTCCATTCCCGGCATCGTCACCTTCAACAGGAGCGAGACCCTGCAACAGGTCGCGCGGGAGATTCCGCTTGACCGCATGGTCCTTGAAACAGACGGGCCGTTCCTGGCGCCGGTACCGTGGCGGGGCAAAACAAACCTGCCGGAATACCTCCTCTACACGGCTCAGAAAATCGCTGAACTGCGGGGGATTTCCCTTGAAGAGGTTGCCGGGCAGACCAGTCGCAACGCCGAGCAACTCTTCAACCTCGACAGCACCGGAGTTCCCGCGTGATCAGAGAACGACTGCACACGATCAGGACAGAGATCGGGCGGGCCGCCGAACGGGCAGGCCGTGATCCCGGGGAAATCACTTTGCTGGCGGTTTCCAAGCGACAGCCTGCCGAGATGATCCAAGAGGCATACCAATGCGGCCAGCAGGTCTTTGGCGAAAACTTCGTCCAGGAGGCAAAGGATAAAATCAAGCGCCTTGATTGCGCCGTCACCTGGCACTTTATCGGCCGGCTGCAGAGCAACAAGGCCCGGCAGGCGGCCCGTCTCTTTAACCTGGTTGAAACGGTTGACCGGTTGAAAATCGCCCGGGCCCTGAGTCGCTCCGCCTGTGAAGACAACCGCTCCCTTGACATCCTGGTCCAGGTCAACATCGGCATGGAAAAACAGAAATCAGGGGTGGCGCCGGGAAATGTTGAGCAGCTTCTCAGGGAAGTTGCTACACTGCCCGGACTTAAAGTACGCGGGCTTATGGGCATGCCGCCGTACGCTCCAGATCCGGAGAAGGCGCGGCCCTTTTTCAGACAGATGAAGGAAATTGCCGACCGGTGTCGGGACCGGGAATTGTTCAGTGATAATGACGCGGTTATTCTGTCCATGGGCATGTCCAATGATTTTGGCATCGCCATTGAAGAGGGCGCGACCCTGGTGCGGATAGGCACGGCCATTTTCGGGGAACGTCCCGGTAAAACAGAGTGAATAAAGGGGAAACAGATGAAAATCACCATGATCGGCACCGGGTACGTTGGCCTGGTCACAGGGACATGCCTGGCAGAGTTCGGTCACCATGTCACCTGTGTGGACAAGGTCGCCGGCAAGATCGAACAGCTGCGGGAGGGAAAAATCCCCATCTACGAGCCCGGACTTGAGGCCCTGGTCCATAAGAATGTCAATGAAAAACGGCTCTGCTTCACCACTGACCTGGCCAGCGCCGTGCCCGGAGCGGAGGCGATCTTTATCGCGGTGGGCACGCCGACCAGCCGGCGCGGCGACGGTTACGCCGACCTGACCTATATCTTTGCAGCCTCAAAGGAAATAGCGCCCCATCTCCGGGGGTACACCGTGATTATCGACAAGAGCACGGTTCCGGTAGGTACCGCCGCCCAGGTGGAACGAATCATTCACCAGGAAAACCCGGCAGCCGACTTTGATGTTGCCTCAAACCCCGAATTCCTGCGGGAAGGCGCGGCGATCAACGATTTCATGCGACCGGACCGGGTGGTGATCGGCGTCAAGAACGACCGGGCCAGGCACATGCTCCAGGAAGTATACAAACCATTGTTTCTTCGGGACACCCCGATTGTCTGCACCACCGTTGAGACGGCAGAGCTGATCAAGTACGCGGCCAATGCCTTTCTGGCCGTCAAGATCAGTTTCATCAACGAAATGGCTAACGTGTGCGAATCCATCGGCGCCGATATCTCCGCCCTGGCCAGGGCCATCGGCATGGACGGGCGGATCGGCGGCAAGTTTCTTCATCCCGGACCCGGCTACGGCGGGTCCTGCTTCCCAAAGGACACCCTGGCCCTGATGCGTATTGTCCAGGAACATGGCGAGTCCCTGCATATCGTGGCTGCGGCGGTTGAAGTCAACGCGGCCCAGAAGGCACGGATGGTCAAGAAGATACGAGACATGCTGGGCGGCTCAGAGGCGGGCAAAACCATCGGCATCCTGGGCTTGACGTTCAAGCCGGAAACAGATGATATGCGGGAGGCGCCGTCCGTGACCATCATCCCCACCCTGCTTGAGCGGGGCGCCCGGATAAAGGCCCATGATCCCCAGGGCATGGAGGAAGCTCAAGGGTACCTGCCCGGTGAGGTGGAATACATGAAAGACGCCTACCAGGTCTGCGAGGACGCGGACGCCGTCGTCCTGATGACGGAATGGAACCAGTACCGGGCCCTGGACCTGGAGCGGGTAAAAAAACTGCTGAGGAAACCGATCTTTATCGATCTGAGAAATGTCTATGATCCCGAGAAGATGCGCTCTCTGGGATTTCAATATACCGGGGTGGGCAGAAGCCTGAATCCGTAACGAATGTTTTGTTTTTATTTTCCGGAAAGCCGTCAGACCACATGTTTGTCTGATTCGCGCCTTTCTGTAAACCCAACAATAATATCCCTGCCGGAACGTTTCAGAGGGTTCGCGGATTCAGAAGCCTGGATCCGTGAGCGTTCACCCGTGGTACAGATGAAAGTGATCGGGCCATGGGGCTATAGTAACCTATGCCCCATGGTTTGATCGCTTTCAGATGGGCCGCGGGTGGGCGCTCTGACGGGCGATGTCGAGTGAGAACTCGTCTGATTGAATGAGAGAACAAATATTTCA
>JAJRTB010000273.1 GCA_024278495.1 Deltaproteobacteria bacterium | reverse complement strand
GGTATTCGCCCTGGATAATCAACGTTGCCTGGTCGGTTGTCATCACGCGCACCTTGTTATGATTTCAGCGATCAGCCTCTGCAGGAGCGGCTCGGTCTGTTCCGCTGTTGCTACGATTTCCTCAAGGATAATGGGCTGCATGTTGTCCGGGTCGTTGACATTGGCGACAACGGACAGTCCGAGAACCTTCATGCCCGCATGGACAGCGACCAGGATCTCGGGAATGGAAGACATGCCTACCGCGTCACCACCGCTGTTGCGTAAAAAACGGGTCTCGGCCGGGGTTTCCAGGCTGGGGCCGGGAATGCACACATAGGTGCCGGAAGCGATATTCGGGGTGCCCAGGTCCCGGGCGGCCTCCCGGGCCGCCTTGATGAGCGTTTCATCGTATGGCCTCGACAGGTCCGGAAAGCGCGGGCCCCATTCCTCGATATTTGGTCCGCGCAGGGGGTTGTCGCCCAGCAGGTTGATATGGTCAGTCAGGATCATGATCGTGCCCGGGACAAAATCCGGGTTCAGGCCGCCTGAGGCATTGGTTATGACCGCTTTTTGCGCGCCGAGCAGCGAGAGCACCCGCATGGGCAGGGCCGCCTCCCGGGCGGAAAAGCCCTCGTAGCAGTGGACCCGGCCCTGGAGCAGGGCAACCTGCGCGCCGCCCAGTTCTCCCGCTACCAGGTTGCCGGCATGGCTGGTGACCGAGGCAACCGGAAAATGGGGAATCCGGTCATAGGGGATGACAACGGGATCCCGGACCTGGCCGGCCAGGTTACTCAGCCCGGTGCCCAGGACAATGACTGTCTCCGGGGTATGAGCAAGCCGGTCCCGCAGCCACCCGACCGCCTCGTCAACCCTGCGGACATGGTCGATTCCCTCCATCATGGCTTCACATGCTCCCGGATATAGGACCTGATCTGGTCAACATCGGCATCAAGCACAACGCAGCGGCTTTCCTTTTTGTCCAGGTCTGCCAGGCCGGGTGGCAGACCTGGGGCTCTGCCGATGGCCCGGTGGACCGCTTCGCCGAATTTGGCCGGATGGGCCGTGGCCAGGCAGACCATGGGGCGTGCCTCCTCCCGCAGGGCCAGGCCGGCATGAACACCGACCGCGGTGTGCGGATCCATGAGATAGTCGTGCTGCTCATGAAAATCCCGGATCGTGGCCAGGGTCTCGTCTTCACTGACGGCACGTGAGACAAAATCAGCGGCAACATCTCGGCGCTGATCAGAAAGATCCAGCCGCCCGGTTTCATCAAAATTTCTCATGTCACGGGCTACCTTACGCGCATCCTCGCCCCGCAGGTAATACAGATAGCGTTCAAAGTTGCTGGCCACCTGAATGTCCATGGACGGGCTGCAGGTGGCGCGTACCGCGCTCTTGCTGTAGTCGCCCCGGTTAACGAATCGGGCCAGGATGTCGTTGCTGTTGGTGGCGAGCACAAAACGGTTGATCAATCCCTCCGGCAGGAGACGCTTGGCCGTGAACCCGGCAAAAATATCGCCGAAATTGCCGGTGGGTACGGAAAAATCGACTGATTCATGGCCATGAGCGTTCAGCTTGAGCCAGGCGTAAATATAGTAGACAACCTGGGCCAGGACCCGGGCCCAGTTGATCGAGTTGACCGCGCCCAGGTGGTATTCACTCTTGAAATCGAGATCGTTGAACAGGGCTTTGACAATGGCCTGGCCGTCGTCAAAGGTACCGCGGACGGCGATATTGAAGACGTTGGGATCGGTGATGGTGGTCATCTGCAGCTTCTGAATCGGGCTGACCCGTCCGTCCGGATGGAGGATGAAGATGTTGATCCGCTCCTTGCCCCGGACCCCGTGGATAGCGGCGCTGCCGGTATCACCGGAAGTGGCGCCGACAATGTTCAGACGTTCGTCCCGCAGCTCAAGCAGGTGTTCAAAGAGGTTGCCGAGAAATTGCAGGGCCACGTCCTTGAAGGCAAAGGTGGGACCGTGGAACAGTTCCTGGATAAACACATCGCCGCGCCGGGTGATGGGTGTGACCTGCGGGTGACGGAACCGTCTGTATGAACTCTCGATCAGTTCCTCCAGGACAAGCGGGTCGATATCGTCGACAAAAAGACGGATAACCTCAAAGGCAAGCCGCTGATAGGGCAAGTTACGCCAGGAGTTGACCGTGGTCATGTCGACCCTGGGCAGGTTCTGCGGCAGCAGCAGACCGCCGTCCTCGGCAAGCCCCATCATCACGGCGTCACTGAAACTCACGGGCTTGATCGAGCCCCGGGTGCTGATGTATCTCATTTCCATACCCGTCACATGGGAAAGGTTTTTTCTGATATCCGGTCGCGTCCATGGGGTGGACGCGCAACTATCAGGGTTCTTTTGAACACCACTTTGAAAATCTACAACAGAAACACGGTAAAAGACAACCTGAATCCGTGAGCGTTCCTGTGCGTTTTTCCGTATCCCAAAAATTTGATGAACTCGTAAAAAGTCGAAAATCCTGGCTGAGCACTACGATAATTCAACCAGTTACAACGCTGAGCCGTCGGTTTCGTGACGTTTTGCGAAACCGACAAAATTGCAAGCTGGCACAGGTGCTCCGGATTTACACGGTCCACGTCTGCTCGCTATCGCCCCTCTGAGCGGGAAGACGCGACCGGGTGAAGACGGGGTGCCTGTGACGACCTGCGTCAGAATCCGTCCCTTGTCCTGATCAGGGGTGATGGATGGCTCAGGGACAGCTCAGCAGGTTGTCTCCCTCCATCTCGGCCGGAACGGGCAGACCCAGGAGGGCGAGGATGGTCGGGGCGATATCCTTTAAGGCCCCCCCGTCTTGAAGGGCGCAGCTTTGATGGTT
>JAJRTB010000272.1 GCA_024278495.1 Deltaproteobacteria bacterium | reverse complement strand
GTGGTAATATTCATTCCGGTCTCCTCTCGCTTTTGTTTTTGATGATTTGAAAAACTACTTTCATCATGGCACATCGATGCCGGTTTGAAAAGCGAGGGGAGACCATCTCATCGGATCCAGGATATTCTATAAAATTAGAAGTCGGGGGTAACTCGTCACAGGGTTTGTACCCCCCTCACGGATGCCCAAATCCGTTTTTTCGACCTCAATGGTGTAGCGCTCTCAGGGGCCGCAGGGTTGTGCTACCAGCCGCCTCCGCCGCCACCTCCTCCCCCGCCGCCGGAGAAGCCACCGCCTCCGCTGCCGGAGCTGGAACCGGGGGCGGTTGACGAGGAGGCGATGGTGCCGGTAAGGGCTGTGCCGAGACTGGTTGCCATGGCCACGGGAGAGAAATGTCCGGCTCCCTGGTACCAGGTTGGCGTGTAGGTGCCTTCCTGTTGGGCCTGCGTCAGGATTTCGTCGAACGATTCGCACCACTGCTGCTCCACGTCCAGGGCCAGTGCCCAGGGCAGCATTTTTTCAAAAAGTTCAGGTGTCTTCTCCGGCGGGTTGAGCAGGTTGAGACGATCCTTTTCCGCCACGGAAAGGTACAGGCGCAACCCTTCCAGTTCGTCCAGAATTTTACGGCCATGCAGGGTAGGCGCCTTGAGCAGGTGATAGAAAAGAATGTTGGTGCTCAGGCATACAATAAGCAGAGCGACACTGGTGATGTTCGTGGCCGTTCCCAGGGCGATAAAACCTCCAATCAATCCACCCAGAAACGGGAGGGCAAACAGGGTCATGATAATGGCCTGGAATTTTGGGCCGAGCCCTGATGCCGCTGTCAGGGCAATTTTCCAGGCACGGTAGGCGGAGAGGGCCAGTGCGTAACAGCCGGCTGACCAGCCTGTCAGCCAGACCGACATGAAGATGGCCACCTCAGGTCTCCGGGCCCGTATGACAACGAAAATGATGAGAACCAGGGTGAGAAGGAGACCCGGGATCATGGCCGCCCGGTTCCGTTTGAAATAGAACAGTTCAAATTCAGCCCGGAGGCTTTCGCGAAGAGCCTTGACAGCGGCCCGGATCAGGGCATGATTTGTCTTCTTGAGGCGCACAGAATCTGACTCGGCAAAGAGCCTGGCGGCCAGGTTCCGTTCGCCCCGGGACAACTCCGTTGTCTGGCTGTCGTGGGTGCGGGTCAGGGTAAATGTGTCCGCGTCTTGCGTTATGGTCAGTGCCTGCCTGGTTGCCATGCTGACCAGGGCCGCGGTAAAGGCCTTGTTGTCAAAGCCCATCTTTCTGATAAAGCGGGCCCCGGCCGGAGTCAGGTCATCGGGTGGATGAAAGCGGGGGATGATGGTTCCGGGGGCAGGGTCTCGTCCCACCATGAACCAGGCGACCAGGTAATAGGCAAAGAGCAGCAGCAGGGTGATTCCGCTTCCCCCAAGCATGATGTTGTCCCGGAAAAACGAGGCGGCTTTTTCCCGTGGCGTGGGTTCGTGGACAAAGCCCTTGGGCCAGCTTATTGCCACGGTGAGCCCTTCCTTTGGGGCCAGGGGCGCGGTGGTGCGAAAGGAAATTACGTTGCCGCTGTGTTCAACAATTCTCGCGTTCATGGCGGTGGAACCCTCGGGGCCGGTGTACCAGGCGGACTGGAGGATGGATGCGCCCGCGGGCAGGACAATGGTCGCGCTTGCCGTGTCAATGGGAAAGGCCCAGCCGTTGCCGGTCACGTTCCAGTAGAGTTCGTCATACTCGGTGAAAAAACCGATCTGCCGGTCGGTCTGGTAGGTGATGACATAGGTATAGGGTCCGGGTTTGAGAACAACGTCTTTGTCACCGATATAGAGCCGGACGCCGTTGTCCAGGCGCTTGGTGAACCATGGCTCCTCCCTGCCGTCGCGCAGGACCGACAGGACCGTAAAGTCAACCCGAAGACGGCTGCCGGACGGGGTGGTGTAGTCGGTGGGAAAATCGCGGTAGACTCCCCGTTTGATCTTGTTGCCCCCGGCAATGACCGAGATCGTCTCCATGACCGTGAGGCGGCCGTCCGGGTGGACCTCGACCCGGCTGTCAAAGCTTGTGATCCGCTCCGCGGCCTGGGTGGCCGCAACGAACGGAACCAGACACAGAATTGCCGTCAACAGGGCTGCGGCCCGGATTTTTAGAAGCGCTGAGCCGATCATCAGAACTGCACCCTGGGCACGGCGCGGTCGGCCTCGTCCTCGATCTCAAAATACTCGGCCTTTTCAAAGTTGAACATGGTGGCGACAATGGAGTTGGGAAAGGTCTCGATTCCGACATTGAGGTTGCGGGCGGTGCCGTTGTAATAGCGCCGGGCCATCTGAATCTCGTTCTCGATCTCGGCCAGCTGCTCCTGCAGGTCCTGGAAATTCCGGCTGGCCTTGAGATCCGGGTAGTTTTCCGCCACCGCGAACAGCTTGCCCAGGCTCCGGGTCAACAGGGATTCGGCCGCCATTTTGCTGCCCGCGTCCGGCGCGTTCATGGCCCGGGTCCGCAGCTCGGTCACCTGTTCCAGAACGCCGCGTTCATGGCCCATGTAGCCCTTGACCGCTTCCAGCAGGTTGGGGATAAGGTTTGAGCGGCGCTTGAGCTGAACGTCAATACCGCTCCAGCCCTCCTCCTTCATGTTGCGCAGTTTGATCAGCCGGTTATAGACGGCGATGAACCAGAAGATGAGGCCGGTAACAATACCCAGCACGGACAGGAAAAAGATCATCATGGTTGTCGGCTCCCCTGTAAAATGTTGGTCGGACGCGGCAGGTGGAACATGACCGCTTTATGCAAGTATAGCAGAAAAGAAACGGAATAAAAGGTGACGGAGCAAAATTATGCGGGCAGCCAGGAGACCGCGGCCGGGTCATAGGCGAGGGTGACTTGTTGGCCCGGTCGCAGCTCGCGGTCGCGCAGAAACTGATCTGAGGCCGCGACCACAAACAGGTGGTCACCGCAGATTACGTGGATACGGGGCGCGTCCTGCAGCCGGTCCTGGAAGATACCGGTCACCGTGCCGCGCAGTTCACGAATTGTTCGCGCTGCCGGTTCCTTCTGGGGCCGGGCCGGAGCAAAACCGCCCGTATCAATAACCGCGGCGTTTTCCCGCCCCTGAGGTGGGGCAGCATAAACGTATTGACCGTCGGCAAGCTGTGCCCGGACAAGTCCTTCGCCGGTCCGCTCCCAGGGGCCGAGCAGAATGTTTTCAAAACTGCCGCGCAGGCGGCGTCCGTTGTACAGATAGATCAGCTCCTCACAGATATCATTGAGCCAGAACTGGTGATGGCTGGCAATGACCAGGGTGGTGCCCCAGTCCCGGCGGGCCAGGAGCACGGCTCGCCGGATGGAACGGGCGCTTTCCATGTCCACCCCGGCGGTGGGTTCGTCAAGCAGGAGACAGGCGGGCTTGAGCGCCAGGCGCGCGGCCAGGGCCACCCGCCGGGCCTCCCCGCCGGAGAGCTCAAACCAGAGACGGTTGCTGAACGAGGCGTCCAGGCCGACCAGCTCAAGGGCTCCGTGGACAGCAGCGGTGATATCTTCCGTGCGGTTTCTGATCTTCAACCCATAGCTGATGTTGTCTGAGACCGTGCGTTTCAGCAGATAGGGGGCCTGGGGCAGCAAGGTCAGCCGGTGCCTGACCTGTTTGTCAAAGGGAGCGACCGCGGAACCGTTGAAATAGACAGTCCCTGATGAGCATCTTTCGGTCAGGGCCATGATTTTGAGCAGGGTGGACTTGCCGCTGCCGTTCGGACCGGCCAGGCCGGTAATGGTGCCGGACATGATGCGCAGCTCCGGCATGGTCAGCACTGTTCGGCCGTTATAGCTGTGGCGTACCTGTTTCAGACGCAGGATCTCTTTCATCTCATCCCCTCCTGCGCAGCAGTGACAGGGACAGATTGACGCCGAAGGCCAGGGCCAGAAGGACCAATCCCAGGGCAATGCCGGTGGCGAACTGGCCCTTGTTGGTTTCCAGGGCAATGGCCGTGGTAATGGTCCGGGTATGCCACTTGATGTTGCCGCCGACCATCATGGAGATGCCCACCTCGGTCAGGACCCGGCCGGTGGCGGTTACCGCTGCCGTAAGCAGGCCGTGTCGCGCCTCCCGGATACTGGTCAGAAATATCCGGCCGGGCGAGGCGCCCAGCGTCATCAGGGTGAGGCGCAGGGAGGCGTCAAGGCTTTCCACGGCCGAGGCGGTCAGGGCAATGATGATGGGCAGGGCCAGGATGGCCTGGCCGATGGCAATGCCGGTCAGGGTGAAGAGCAATCCCATCTCGCCAAGCGGTCCCCGGTTCGAGAGCAGGGCATAGACCATCAGGCCGATAAAGACCGTGGGCAGGGACAGCAGCGTGTCCACCACCATGCGCAGAGATCGTTTTCCGGGGAAGTCAAGGTACCCCAGCAGATAGCCCAGGGGAATACCGATAAGCAGGCTGACCGACATGGACAGGCCGGCAACCCTGATGGTGGCGAAGATGGCGGCAAACGTTTCAGCATCACCAACGCTCAGGAGACGGATTGCTTCAAGAAAGCCACTGATGAGGAAGTCCATGTCTGAACCGCCTTTCTAAAGACAGGCCCTGACCGGGCCCGGAACCCGGTTATTTTCCCGCGCCATTGGGGATGAACAGTTGCTTGCCCAGCAGCCGGAACGCCCCTATGGCTTCCTGGCCCGCCGGGCTGATCAGCCAGTCGCCGAAACTGCGGGCCGCATCGTTCAGGACGTTGTCACAGCGAGATGGATGTACCTCAATAACACTGTACTGGTTCAACAGGCTCGGGCCGCCTTCGACCATGATGACAAGAGGTGGTTCACCGTTATTGTTGGCCTCGTATTTTATATACGTGCCCCGGTCGGTCAGGGTGTAGCCGCCGCGTTCGCCTGCGATACTCATGGTCGAGAGCATACCCTGGCCTGTTTCCAGGTACCAGTCCCGTCCGGGCTGCATATCCGGCACGCATTCCCGCCAGAGGGCAAGCTCTTTTTTGTTGGTGCCGGAGTTGTCGCCCCGGCTGACAAAGATTGATGCTTGTCTGCTGATTGCCGCAAGCGCGCCGCAGATGGTCTGTCCTTTGATCGCGGCCGGGTCGTCAACCGGGCCGACCAGAACAAAGTCATTGTACATGATCTGCCGCCGGTTTATGCCGAATCCGGCCGCGACAAATTTTTTTTCCGCTCCGGGCGCGTGGACCATAAGCACGTCGGCATCGCATCGTTCCCCAAGCTTCAGGGCCTTGCCTGTTCCCGTGGCTACCCATTTCAGCTTGATCCCCGTAGCCCGGGTGAACCTGGGGACCAGGTAGTCAAGCAGGCCGGTATTGTCAGTGCTGGTGGTGGTGGCCAGCAGCAGGGGACGTTCCGGTTCGGACGCGAATGCCGGAGCTGCCATGACGGCAGCCAGAACCGTGAGCAGCAGAAGAGTGAAAAAGGCGTGGTACTGTTTCATTACCCTGGAATTGTAACTCGTCACAGGGTTTGCAACATAAACATGATGGACTCGGAAAAAAAGGCACAAACATCGGCCGAACAGCTGCTCCGGGGAGTCCTTTTGCGTTGTTTTTCCTTATTCTCATGATACTATATTGTATCATAATATAATTGCAACAGGGGGCAGACAGGAGCCGGCATATTTTTGCATCCGTGACGACAGAAGGCTGAACAATCGTAAGTGATCAGGGGCACCGAAGATTCGTGCAGGCACCCCTGACCACTTACAAATTATGGGTAGGTAAAATCGCAGAGTTACAAACCCAGTGACGAGTTACGAACAATCCTGTCGTAACTGATCACTTACATCCTGTCTCGTGGTGACGGCATACCAGGACGCAGGAACACAGGACGCAGGAACAGAAGATCGGTAAAACGGTTCGCCCATGCCGTCCTGCAGGGCGCCCACCTGCGCTGCACCACAGATGAACGCTCAGGGATACAGGCGTTGCGTTCATCTGGTCCGACAAAAGTTATTACCCGGGGAGGATTGGAAGATTCCAGGATTGAGCGGAAATACCGGCGGGCTGAAGACCAGGCAGATTCGCGCACTGGAGCGTCTTGCCGGACGGCGGATAGATCCGGGGGAGATCATCGGCCGGGAGGCGGCCCGGGCCCTTTGCGCGATCTCCTCCGAGATAAAACGCCAGGTGGGCCTGCTGATCCATCGATCCGGCCGGGTTGAGTGTGTGATTGTGGGCGATCATGACCGTATCGTTATCCCGCCCCTGGCAAAGATCAGAACGGCCGGAGGACGATTGCGCGGTCTGCGCTGCCTGCACACGACCTTTCGCTCTGCATCCATCATCGAAGAGGATGTCATGGACATGGCCTGCCTGAGGCTGGATCTCATGTCTGTCCTGACCATGCGCGACGGTCTGCCTGACACGCTTCACACAGCCTACCTTGTTCCGGAACCCAGGGACGGCCGGGACTGGGATGTTCTTGATGTTGCCCGTCCGGGCCGATCGCCTGTTTCATGCCTCTCCTTTATCGAGTCGCTGGAGGATGAGTTTGTCCGGACCAGGCCAATAAAGGAGGTCGAGCAGGGGCGGGACCGGGCCATCCTGGTCAGTGTTACCACCGGTTCAAAATCCGCGGCGGCAGTGTCCATGGCCGAGCTGGCGGAACTCGCCCGCTCGGCGGGAGTAGTGGTTGTGGATCAGGTGATCCAGCGGCGCAAGTCTGTTCATCCCCGATTCATCCTGGGCCGGGGCAAGCTTATGGAAATTGTGCTGCGCAGCCTTCGCCTGGGCTCCAATCTTCTTGTCTTTGATCAGGAACTCAGTCCGTCCCAGGTTCGTTCCGTCACGGAACACACGGACCTGCGGGTTATTGACCGGACCCAGTTGATTCTTGATATCTTCGCTGGCCGGGCCCTGTCCCGGGAGGGAAAACTGCAGATTGAAATGGCTCAGCTCAAGTACCTTCTGCCCAGGTTGTCCGGTCGCGATGATGCCCTGTCCAGGCTGACCGGTGGTATCGGCGCCAGGGGACCCGGCGAGACCAGGCTGGAGATTGACCGGCGCCGTATCAATGACCGGATTGCCAGGCTGACCCGGGAATTGAAAGCGGTCGGGCGGGAGCGGTATCACCGTCGGAGTCGCAGGCGCAAACGTGATGTGCCGGTGATCTCCCTGGTCGGCTACACCAATGCCGGCAAGTCAACTCTGCTTAATACCCTGACCCGCAGCCGTATCATGGCCGAGGATCTGCTCTTTGCCACCCTTGATCCGACCAGCCGCCGGTTGCGTTTTCCCAGGGACCTGGAGGTGATTATTACGGATACGGTCGGTTTTATCCGTAATCTGCCGGCAGACCTGCTCAAGGCCTTTGAGTCGACCCTTGAGGAACTGCACGAGGCGGACCTGCTTGTTCATGTGATTGATGTGGCCAACCCTTCCTGGCGGGAGCAGAAAGAGGTGGTGGAGAACCTGCTGCGCGCGCTTGATCTTGACCGGATTCCCTGTGTCAACGTCTACAACAAGATCGATCTGGTCGATGATTTTGCCGCGGGCAGAGATCCGGATGGGCGGGAGTATGTGACTGTCAGCGCCCTGGATCCGAAATCACTGGCGCCGTTTCTTGAGCTGGCCTGGAGGGTTCTTGAGGGGATATCCGGCAATGCCCGCCGACGGGAAGGTGGCAGGCAGGCGGCAGGGGAGGAGGGATAACGTATCTGATCACGGGGTTGATAACTGTGCGCCCTCACATGCTGAAAACTTGTAATTGATCTCAGGTGCGTCAGATTTGTTCAGCTCTTGAGATAAAAACCAAGCTCTTTCTCGTAGGCCTGTTCTTCAATAAACTGGCAGCCGATAAAACCTCCGTCCACGGACTGGACGACAACCTTTTTTTCAATCAGGGTTTTTTTCTTGTTATCCAGCTCAAAGGTGACCTTGAGGACGTGTTCCGTTTCAATGAAATGGGTTCCGTCAACCTCAAAGCCGAGTCCGCTCTGGGAAATGTCTTTGACAATCATTGATCCGCCCTCGCCGGAAGGCTTGACGTACCTGTACTGTCCTGGCAGTTCCGTGTTCTTCCGGTAATGGCGGCGGAAATCAAGATGCACCCTGAAAATGGTGTCGCAGATACAGCGCACCTTGAGATAATGTTTTTTCTGTTTGAAGTTCGCAACATTGACGTTTTTCGGCTTCTTGCAGGCGGGACAGACAATGGTCGCCGTGTTGTCAACCCTGACAAAGGCTTTTACCGTTTCCATTGAATCAGTCATAGATGAGGGTGGTGAAGTTGCCGAGCTGTTCTTCCGTTTCCCTGTCCAGACGGGCGGCAACCTCGTGAATCCGGTATTCGTGGCGACACTTCCTGCAGGTAAGTCGTACCTGGCTGCAGCGCCGTAATACCTCAAGTTTGTCCCCGCACTTTTCACATTCCATGGTTTTTTGTAACCAGTCTCAGGGTAAAATTAAAAAATCCTGAATCCGTGACGAAAATTAGCGGCTTTGACAACTAACGTATTGAAAAAGTGAAATATTTGTTCTCTCATTCAATCAGACGAGTTCTCACGCGACATCGCCCGTCAGAGCGCCCACCCGCGGCCCATCTGAAAGCGATCAAACCATGGGGCATAGGTTACTATAGCCCCATGGCCCGATCACTTTCATCTGCACCACGGGTG
>JAJRTB010000271.1 GCA_024278495.1 Deltaproteobacteria bacterium | reverse complement strand
AGTCAGCACGTTTCAGGATGTTTGGCCGACTATAGTTACGGATTCAGCAACGTTGCAAGAAAGAGAAAGGAATGAGACGACTCTGTGCCTGGTGCAAGAAGGAGCTGACGCCCCGGGAAGACATGGGAACCGAGCGGGAGATAACCCATGGAATCTGTTGCCGCTGCGCCCGGAATTTCGCGGATACCACAGCAAAAAACAAGGATCTGCTCGACCTGATCAACGAACCGGTTCTGCTGGTGGATTCCCGGTGCGTGGTGCGGATGGTCAATGAGCAGGCCCTGGAATTGCTGGACAAGGACCTGGACGCCGTAACCGACAAGCTCGGCGGTGAAGTGCTGGGCTGTGTCTATGCCGGATATCAGGAAGGGTGTGGCAGGACCGAACACTGCAAGACCTGTGCTGTCCGCAACGTTCTGAAGGACACGCTCTTTCATGGCCGTTCCTACCGGAACGTGCCGGCTTTTCAGAAGATCCGCACCCCCAACGGTGAGCGGATCATGCGGTTTTTCATCTCAACGGAGCGGGTGGGCCGGGAGATTCTGCTGCGTATCGACGATATCGCCGACAACATCACGGTCTGACGGTCCTCGTTCTTTTTCCCGCTATTCTCCGGCCAGCGGGCCGACCATCTGTTCCGGCACCACCAGCCGGTCAAACTCCTCATTGCGCAGGATATTCAGCCGGGCGGCGGCCTCCCTGAGGGTGATATTGTCCGCAAAGGCCTTTTTGGCAATGGCCGCGCCTTTTTCATAGCCGATATGGGGGTTCAGGGCGGTGACCAGCATGAGCGATTCACGCAGGTGCAGGGCGATGCGCTCCCTGTCCGGTTCCAGGCCCCGTACGCAGTGTTTGTCAAAGGAGCGCATGACATCGGTCAGCAGCCTGCAGGACTGGAGAAAGTTGTAGATGAGCATGGGCTTGAACACGTTGAGTTGAAAGTTGCCCTGGCTCGCCCCGAAACCGATGGCCGCGTCATTGCCAAAAACCTGGCAGGCGATCATGGTGACCGCCTCGGCCTGGGTCGGGTTGACCTTGCCCGGCATGATGGAGCTGCCCGGTTCATTGGCCGGAATCCTCAGTTCGCCTATACCGCAGCGGGGACCGCCGGCCAGCCAGCGGATATCGTTGGCGATTTTCATCAGGTTGGCGGCCAGCCCCTTGAGCGCGCCGCTGCCAAAGCAGAGCGCGTCATGGGAGGTGAGGGCCTGGAAGAAATCGGCTGCCGGCGTAAACTGTTTGCTGGTCTGCGCGTTGAGCAGCTCTGTCACTTTTTTGGAGAAACCGTCCGGCGCATTCAGCCCGGTGCCGACGGCCGTGCCGCCGATGGCCAGCTCCCGCAAAGGTTCCAGACCTTTCTGAATCTGGTCCCTGCTGCTTTCAAGCATGGCGGCCCAGCCGCCGATTTCCTGGCCCAGGGTAAGGGGGGTGGCGTCCATCAGGTGGGTCCGGCCGATTTTGACGATGCTTCTGTATTCTTTTGCCTTGGCCCGCAGGGTTGCCGTCAGGTCGGCCAGGGCGGGCAGCAGCTTGTCCTCCAGGTCCGTGACCGCGGCGATGTGCATGGCCGCCGGAAAGGTATCGTTTGAGCTCTGCGACATGTTGACGTGATCATTGGGATGGATCACGGTTTTTTCTTCACCGGTTCTGTTGGCCAGGTGGGCGACCACCTCGTTGACGTTCATGTTTGTCTGGGTCCCGCTGCCGGTCTGCCACACCGACAGGGGAAACTCCCGGTCGTGAGCTCCGGCCAGGATCTCGTCGCAGGCCCGGACAATACGGCTTGTTCTCGCGCCATCCAGTTTGCCAAAGGAGTTGTTCGCTTCAGCGCAGGCCTTTTTCAGATGTATATAGGCGTGGATGAAGTTGAGCGGCAGGGTTTCCGCGCCGATCCGGAAATTGGTCAGGCTGCGCTGGGTCTGGGCGCCCCAGAGTCGGTCGGCCGGGACGTTGACCTCTCCCAGGCTGTCGTGTTCTATGCGGTATTTCATGGCTCTCCTCCAGTACCTCGTCACAGGGTGTGCCTATGGCTGAGTAAACAAATTATCCGGCTGATATCATGAGCGTATGCCAAAGGGCATCGGGTGTCAACACTGCACAGCCCTGCCTTGACGGGGCATGCAAATCCGGGTATCTATAGACGGTCACAGATCTGAACGGAGGAGTGCCGGAGCGGTCGAACGGGACGGTCTCGAAAACCGTTGTGGGGGTAACTCCACCCAGGGTTCGAATCCCTGCTCCTCCGCCAGCTGGTCATCCGGGGAAGTCCGGTGACGTCCGGTACGCTGGATTATATTCTTCACGGTAAACAGAAGACATTTGCCATTGGGTCGCCCCCAGCCATCAGCCTGAAAAAGGTCCGCAAGCAACGTGATAAAGCGAAAGCCCTGCCCTTTTCAATGCATCAACCCTGCCATGGGTAAGGATTAAGAGGTGGTGGAAAGAACGGCTTAGGACCTCATGCAAGGAAAAAATAGTGGCAATTCCACCAGGATTATATGAACAGGTTATTTCGGCAGACCTGCAAAGAGATCTTGACACGCTTGCGCCCGAGTTACAAGCCGTACTCGCTCGAATGGATCCGGCTGAAAGTCATTTTGTCTTGTCCCAGTATGTCGGTCAATTCCTCAATGGTGTATTGAAAGAAATAAGCGGTAGAGACAAGCTGGAAAAACAGATAGCGGTATGTAACCGGCTTATCAAGAGTGTTTCTGCTTCTCTTGATAACTCTGCCGTTGAGGGGGCAACAGTGAACAGCAGAGGGAACCGTCTGCTGCAAATAATAAATCCGATTTTTACCAGGCACCCGAAACCGGAAACACCTTTATCGGTCTGTTCTTTGCTTACCGCCACCTCTGGCGACCCCTCTCTTGTCTCCCAGCTAAAGCAGGAAATCCTCCATGCCGACCAAATAGACATCCTGGTTTCGTTCATTAAGTGGAGTGGTATCAGGATCATAAAAGATGAATTGGAAGAGTTTGCT
>JAJRTB010000270.1 GCA_024278495.1 Deltaproteobacteria bacterium | reverse complement strand
TCCAGGGTGGATGCGAATACGGGTACCTGGATGACCGCCGTGCCATAGGGCGGAATTTCGTACTGGGCGCTGGTCAGACCGGTGGCAAAGGGGCGGCCGTCGATCTTCAGTTCGCAGTGTATGCCCTTGATCATCAGGTTGATTCCGGTCGGGTTGAGGACCCGCAGGCCGGCCTGGAAGGTGGTTTCCAGGGTCCTCATCTCCTGCACCTGGATGTCGGCCAGTCGCACATGGTTATACAGGAATTTTGTCTTGCTCCCGCTGCAACCGGCCAGGACCGGCAGCACACAGGCCAGCACCGGCAGCAGCCGTAATCCGTTCAACAGGTTTGTTTTCATAAACAATGAAGCGGTTTTATACATTTGCTGAATCCGTGACGAAAATTGTGGCTTTGGCAACGAACGCATTGAAAAAGTGAAATATTTGTTCACCCCATGAATCCGTGGCCACAGAAGGCTTAAAAGGGCACGCTCAGGGATTCAGGATTTTGTTATTTTACCCTGCGACTGGTTAGCTTCGGGCGCAGCCGGTCACACGGGAACGGTATCAGAACCGTGTTTCAAAATAGGGTTTGAGCACCTCGGGCAGGGCCACGGTGCCGTCCGGTTGCTGGTAGTTTTCCAGGATGGCCAGGAGGGTCCGGCCCACGGCCAGACCGCTGCCGTTCAGGGTATGGACCAGGCGGCTCTTTTTTTCGCCCTCGGGCCGGTAACGGATACCCATGCGCCGGGCCTGGAAATCGAGAAAGTTTGAGCAGGAGGATATCTCCCGGTAGGTCTGCTGACCCGGCAGCCACACCTCGATGTCATAGGTCTTGGTGGCGGAAAATCCCAGATCGCCGCTGCACAGGGTCACGACCCGGTAGGGCAGGTTAAGCAGTTGCAGGACCTCCTCGGCATCGGCCAGGAGCGATTCCAGCTCCTGGTGCGAGGTCTCCGGGGTGGTCAGCTTGACCAGTTCCACCTTTTCAAACTGGTGCTGCCGGATCAGGCCCCGGGTGTCCTTGCCGTAGGATCCGGCCTCGGATCTGAAACATGGGGTGTAGGCGGTGTAGTAGACCGGCAGTGTACTCTCGGGCAGGGTCTCGCAACTGTGGATATTGGTGACCGGCACCTCGGCCGTGGGGATGAGCCACAGGTCCCAGTTGTCGATTTTGAACAGGTCTTCGGCAAACTTGGGCAACTGGCCCGTGCCGGTCATGGTTTTGGAATTGACCATGAACGGCGGCAGTACTTCCTCGTAGCCGTGTTTCTGGGTATGGAGGTCGAGAAAGAAGTTGATCAGGGCCCGGGACAGGCGGGCCCCGAATCCTTTAAGCAGAGCAAACCTGGCTCCGGCCAGCTTGGCCGAGGTCTCGAAATCAAGGATGTCCAGGCCTTCGCCGATCTCCCAGTGGGGCCGGGGCTCAAAAGAAAATTCAGGGATTTCGCCCCATTTCCGCACCACGATGTTATCGCTGTCGTCGTTGCCCTCGGGCACGGAATCGTCGCAGAGGTTGGGGATGGACAGGACAATATCGTTGAGCTGCTCCTGGATTTCGGCCAGCTCCGTGTCCAGGGTCTTGATCCGGGCCGAAACTTCGCGCATCTCACGGATCAGCGGCTCCGCGGTCTTGTGGTCGCTTCGCTTCTTCAGCCCGGCAATGTCCCGGGACACGGTGTTGCGCCGGTTTTTCAGTTCTTCTGCCTCGCCCAGCAGGGCCAGTCGCTTTGCGTCGATGGCGGCAAAACGGTC
This sequence comes from Deltaproteobacteria bacterium, assembly GCA_024278495.1. Lineage (GTDB taxonomy): Bacteria > Desulfobacterota > Desulfobulbia > Desulfobulbales > Desulfobulbaceae > UBA10518. The sequence goes on along the minus strand of JAJRTB010000270.1, from coordinate 7,752 downwards.
GATGAGTTCCGGGTCCAGGCCCCGGTGCATGGTTTTCCGGCGGACCAGGTCGATATTTTCTCGAATGAAACGCAGCTCAAGCATGATTGTCTCGTTTATATGATAGGTATATCTTGTACGTACTGGGTTTCCCAGAAATAATTTTCTAGCACGGCCTCAAGAGGAACGCAACCGCTATTCAATTGCTTTTCCCGGTTCTGTCTGATAATTTCATTCGTTGATTCAACCGACAAAAAAACAGCAGGTCATCTCGTAAAAGGTAACCGCTCACGGGATGCCCAACCTCCGTTTCTTCAAACATAGTACTGTCGTTACTGTCGTGGAAGCATACAGGCACATAGCCGTCTTTGTGGCGGAGTTTCGCAGGTCGGCGCGCTTGCTGGGTATTACCCTGATAGGGCTGACCCTCGGGCTGTTCCTGATGTCCGCCAACCTGCTGCTCTTCTTTCAGGAACACTTAAACGAGAAACTCTATTTTTTTTCAGTGGCCGGGCCGTTTCTGGCTCATGTCAAGGTGTCCCTGTTCTGCGCCCTCTATATCCTCATGCCCTGGATCATGTACGTGGTGTGGAAGGGGCTGGGTATCCCGTTCGGCCTGACCGGCCGCCGCCTCATCTGGTTTGTGGCGTCTGCCTGCCTGCTGTTTTACGCCGGTACCCTGTTCTGTTATCTGATTACCCTGCCGTATGGGGTCAGCTTCCTGCTGGGCTTCCAGTCCGAAAACCTGAAGGCGGTTATCTCGGTGGGGCGGTTCGTCAACTTTGTCACTATCTTTATCCTGGCCTTTGGCGTTATTTTTGAGTTGCCGGTCTTCATGGTCTTCAGCGCCGGGGTGGGGGTCTCCAGAAAGGTGTTTGAACGGAACCGCAGATATGCCATACTGGTGATTGCCATCCTGGCCGCCCTGCTGACCCCGACTCCGGACGTGTTCAATATGGCGCTCATGGGCGGGCCGCTCTACCTGTTGTACGAGGCGGGCATCCTGGTGATCAGGGTCTTTAAGCTGGATGAACGAAAAAACGCGCCGGTGGTGACAGCTGATGAACCGATCTCGGACGACGACGGGGACCAGCCCGTATAAAGCCATAACCCTTCGCGTCTATGCGCGACGTCCTTTGAGAAGGGGGGATCTAGAACTCTGTGATCCTGATGTTGTGGCGCATAAGCAGGGCCGCGGTGACCCCGGGTTTTGTACCGCTGCCGCAGGAGGGGCTGTCCGCCTTGAGGTACGCGCGGGTGATGTCCTGCTGCCGGGCAATAGCCAGACACTGCTCCGCGCCCCGGATAAAGGCGTCGGTCACGTCCCGGCCTTCCCGGGTAATGACTCTGGCCCTGTGGTCCAGTACCCCGGCTCCGTCGCCGCCGGTGAGATCGGCCGGAGAGCGGGGGGTGGGCAGCCCGCCGAGCTGTTCCGGACAGACCGGAATCCAGGTCCGGCCGCGCAACTGGGCCAGGCAGGCGCTTGATGGTTTGCTCCGGCCGTCGTAGCGGGTGCAGAGGCCGACCAGGCAGCTGCTGACTAAAATAATCCCAACAGTGTTACTGTTCATGGCGCAACGACATCAACGAGGTTTGACCCTTCCTGAACGACGGCTTGTCCGGCGCATAGTGACGGTATGTGGCCTGCTGGTTCTGCTCTGGCTGGTCTTTGCGCCGAATCGGGGCTTTCTGGCCTACCATCGGCTCAAAAAACAGGCGGAATCTCTGGCCCGTGAAAACGAGGCCCTGGTCCGGCACAACGAAGAGCTGCGCCGGGAGATTGAACGCCTCCAGACCGATGACGTCTACCTTGAGGAGCTGGCCCGGCAGAAGTACGGACTGCTCAAGGATAATGAGACCGTGTACCAGTTCAAGTGATCCGGCCGGGAGTAAAAAAATTAAAACCGCACGGGTTTTTTCCGGCTATGCTCAGGAAAACCCGGATTTGGACGAGCAGCCGGACAGGGCGCCGGACGGAATGGATGACGTGCCCGAGCCCATCCGGAAGCTGGAGGCGGACACGGTCTTGGTCACGTTGACGCTGCCGCATTTCTTGCACACCACGGTCTCAGCCGAGTTCATGGATTGCAGTACCTCGAAATGCTCCCTGCAGTCCTTGCAGACGAATTCATAGATTGGCATGGTTGTTCACCTGTTTCTTTAATATTTTTACTCTTTCAAATTCCGTGAAAAATTACGTTTTTTCCGTTTATAGAGGCCGTCTGGCCGGAAGATTGCGCCTCAAGGGAACTCGTCACCGGGTTTGTAACTCTGCGATTGTACCTGACCACTTACCCTCAAGGTACGCTCCGGTATTACTCCGGCGGGCGGTCCGGTGACTTTACTGTAAACATTGGTTGGCCGCTTGTCAGCAAAAAGAAGGCAAAAAATCGGTCCCGGCGCGCCCCTTGCATCTTTCGGGAACCGACTTATTACTATAAACAGCCCTGTCCGGGGCGGAACGCATCGGCTCTGGATTTTCTTCCCGGTCGTGGATAAAACATTTTCTCACGGGGCCGCCCGAAGTCCGGAGCAGCCTCAAAACCGGAAAAATGGATTGTTATGGAGAATTGTGAATCGTTTTCCCAATTGCGACAATGGCTTGAACTACAGATCATCGGCCAGGAAAAACTGGTTGAGCGTCTCCTGATCGCGCTCCTTGCCGATGGACACCTGCTGGTCGAGGGTGCGCCGGGTTTGGCCAAGACCCGGGCCATCAAGTGTCTCGGCGAGGGGATTGAGGGCGACTTCCACCGGATTCAGTTCACCCCGGATCTTCTGCCCGGTGATGTGACCGGCACCGACATCTACCGGCCCGAGGACGGCTCCTTTACCTTTCAGCCCGGCCCGGTCTTTCACAACCTGGTGTTGGCCGACGAGATCAACCGGGCGCCGGCCAAGGTCCAGTCCGCCCTGCTTGAGGCCATGGCCGAACGCCAGGTCAGTGTCGGCCGCACTTCCTATGCCCTGCCCGAGCTCTTCCTGGTCATGGCCACCCAGAATCCCATTGAGCAGGAAGGCACCTATCCTCTGCCCGAGGCTCAGCTGGACCGGTTTCTCATGCACGTGACAATCGATTATCCCGACGCGCACGCGGAACGGCGCATCCTGGAGCTGGCCCGGGAGGAAGCTGCCAGCCGGGAACAGCCCCCGGCCCGGGAACTTTCCCAGGCGGAAATTCTCTCGGCCCGCCGAGAGGTACTGGCCATCCACATGGCGCCGGAGGTGGCCGAGTACATTGTGCAGCTTGTCCTGGCGACCCGGTCACCCGGCACCTGTTCCGAGACCCTGGCCGGTTCCATCGAGTACGGCTGCAGCCCGAGGGCCACCATTGCCCTGGACCGTTGCGCCCGGGCCGCGGCCTGGTTGCGCGGTCACGATTTTGTCAGCCCCGACGACGTGCAGGCCGTGGTGCATGATATTTTCCGGCATCGCCTGATTCTCACGTTCGAGGCTGAAGCGCGGGGTGTGACTCCGGATGAGGTGATTGATTCCCTGCTCGGTTATGTGCCCGTTGTCTGACCCGTTCCATGATGCGCAGGATCCTGTTCCCGCGGGCGCATACGCCGGCCTGGATGAGCTGATCCGGCTGCGTTTCCAGGCCCGTGACCTGAAGCTTGCCCGTCAGAAAAAGGTGTTCAGCCTGCTTGTCGGTCCGCACCGGGCCCGTTTTCGGGGCAGGGGGATCGAGTTTGAGGAGGTGCGGGGATATCAGGCCGGGGATGATATCCGTGGTATTGACTGGCGGGTCACGGCCCGGACCGGCAAACCCCATACCAGGGTGTTCCGGGAGGAGCGGGAGCGGCCGGTTCTGATCGTGGCGGACCAGCGGAGCTCCATGTTTTTCGGCAGCAGGAGCTGTTTCAAGTCTGTTCTGGCCGCGCATGCCGGAGCCCTGCTGTCCTGGGCCGCGTTGCAGCAAAGCGACCGGGTCGGCGGGCTGGTTTTCAACGGCAGGGATTCGACTGAGATCAGGCCACGGCGCAACGTCAAAACCGTGCTGCGCTTTCTCAATGATCTGGCCCGGTTCAATCATCTCCTGAAGCGGGATTTTCCGGAAGACGACCAGGGCCTGGACGCGGCTCTGGCAGACCTGCGTCGCCTGGCCCGGCCCGGTTCAAATATTTTTCTGATCAGTGATTTTCGCGGTTTGACCGGGCACGGCGAGGAGCAGCTCCATCATCTGGCCCGTCACTGCGATATCACCGCCGTCCTGGTCCATGATCCCCTGGAGCGTGAACTGCCCCCCGGTGGGTATTACAGTATTACCGACGGCATCCGCCGTTTCACGATCTTTACCGGCGACGCCGGGCTGCGTCGCGCCTATGAGGAGGGGTTCCGGCGCAAAACGGACCGATTGCGGCGGTTGTTCGGTCCGTTGGGCATCCCCCTGTTGCAGCTTGTAACCGGCGAATCACCGGTACGATATTTCAGAAACCTGCTGGGAGGGAGACGATGAATCCAGCCGATCCCCTGGCCGGACTGCGTGATATTCATCTGCCGGAACCGGTCTCCTGGTGGCCCCCGGCCCCTGGCTGGTGGCTGACGGCGGTGTTGATCGCGGCCTTGCTGGTCCTGCTGTCGGTTTTCATGCGGCGCCGGTTTGCCGGCAACCGCTACCGGCGGGCTGCCCTGGCCGCCCTGGCCGGCCCGGTTTTGCAGATGGATTCAGATGCCCGGTTCCTGGCCGAGGTGGCCGCTATCCTGCGGAGGGCGGCAATAGCCGCGTACGGTCGGGAGCGGGTTGTTCCCCTGGTCGGGGAGGCCTGGCTGGCCTTCCTCGACGAGACCGGCCGGACCAGCGCATTTACGACAGGGGCGGGCCGGGTCCTGGGAACGGACCTGTACCGGCCCGACGTGCAGGTGGACCGGGAACGGCTCATCTCCGCTGTCACGGACTGGATACGGAGGCACCGGTCATGCTGAACCTCGCCTGGCCATGGGCCCTGTGGCTGCTGCCATTGCCTGTTCTGGTGTACCTCCTGGTCCCCCGGGCGAGGCGGTATGACGACGCCCTTTTTGTGCCGTTTTATCAGGACGTGGTCAAGTTCGCGACCCGGCAGGAAGATGGTGTCGGCCGCCGCGGCCCGGTCAGGATGATTCTGGCGGCGTTGACCTGGTGCCTGCTGATTCTGGCCCTGGCCCGGCCCCAGTGGGTGGGGGAGCCGGTCGCACTCGCGGCCAGTGGCCGCGATCTGCTGTTGGCGGTTGATATATCAGGAAGCATGCGCCAGGATGATATGGTGATGGACGGCAAACCGGTGACGCGCCTGGCCCTGGTCAAGCAGATAGTTGGTGATTTTGTCAAGCGCCGGGCCGGGGACCGGGTGGGTCTTCTGCTCTTCGGCACCGAGGCCTATATGCACGTCCCCCTGACCTTTGACCGGCAGACCCTGAAAACCCTGCTGGATGAGGCCCTGGTCGGGTTTGCCGGGACCAGAACTTCGCTTGGCGATGCCATTGGTCTTGCGGTCAAGCACCTGCGGAACCGGCCGAACAGGGGCAGGGTCCTGATCCTGCTGACCGACGGCCGCAATACCGCCGGCCGGATCGGGCCGCTCCAGGCGGCGAGACTGGCCGCTGATGTCGGCGTAAAGATCTATACCATCGGTGTGGGCGCGGACGAGATGCTGGTCCGTGATTTTTTCGGCGCCCGCCGGGTCAATCCGTCGGCAGACCTGGATGAGGACACCCTGCAGGAAATCGCCGGGCTGACCGGCGGCCGATACTTCCGGGCCCGCGACGCGCGGGAACTGGAAGAGGTGTATGCCGAGATCGACAGGCTGGAACCGGTTGAGCAGGAGAGCGAGACCTTCCGGCCGATCCGCTCCCTCTACTACTGGCCCCTGTCCGGAGCGCTGGTCTTGAGCTACCTGGTCGCCCTGCTTTTGACGGCGCCGTTACTGCGACGTTCAAGGGAGGTGTAGCCGTGGAAATGTTCTGGGCGAATTTTCATTTTCTGCGGCCGTTGTGGCTGTTTGCTGTTGTGCCCGGCCTGTTCTTTTTCGTGGTTTCCTGGTTTTTCCGGGTGCGCTCCAGTCGCTGGGCCGGCACGGTTGACCGGCACCTGTTGCCCTATCTGCTGGAAACCGGCCGGAATCGTCGTCAGGCCCTGCCCCTGGTCGTACTCCTGATCGCCTGGCTGCTGACGGTTTTCAGCCTGGCCGGCCCCACCTGGTCCAAACTGCCGCAGCCGGTCCGGCAAAAAGAAGACGCCCTGGTCATCCTCCAGGACCTGTCCCTGTCCATGTATGCCCGGGATCTGTCCCCGGACCGGCTGACCCGGGCCCGGCAAAAACTTGAGGATCTGTTGGAGCAGCGGCGGGAAGGCCTGACCGGCCTGGTCGTCTATTCCGGTGACGCCCATGTGGTGACACCCCTGACCGATGACAGCCGGACTGTCAGAGCCCAGGTTTCGTCCCTGGCCCCGGAAAGCATGCCGGTGTTCGGCAGCAACGTGGTCGCGGCGGTTGAACTGGGCCTGCGACTTCTGGAAGACGCGGGCATGGAGCGGGGCAGGCTGCTTCTTGTGACCGATGAAGTGGAACCCGGTCACGCGGACCGGATTACCGCGTTACTGAAAGACAGGCCCGTGGTCCTTTCAGTGCTGGGCGTCGGCACCAGGGAGGGGGCTCCCATTCCCCTGCGGAACAGCGGTTTTTTAAAGGACGAGAAGGGTGCCATTGTTGTTCCCGGGTTGAACAGCGCAGTCCTGGCGGACCTGGCCCGCCGGAATCACGGCCGCTACCAGGAGATTACCCTGGACGACAGCGACCTGCGGGTTCTGCTGGGGGATGAGTCTGGTATTTTGACGGATCGGGCATACCGGGAGGTGGATCGTCGTTTTGACCAGTGGCGGGAGATGGGCCCCTGGCTTCTGCTGCTGGTGGTTCCTTGCGCGCTGCTTGCCTTCCGGCGGGGCTGGCTTCCGGTTGTCGTCTGTCTGGTCGTGTTGTCCGGTGGCCGGGAGGTCCATGCCATGGAATGGTCGGATCTCTGGCTGCGCAGGGATCAGCAGGCGGTCCGTGCCCTGGAGCAGGGTGAGGCGGAAAAAGCGGCCCGGCTCTTTACCTCGCGCCGCTGGCGGGCGGTAGCCCGTTACCGGGCCGGTGATTATGAAGGCGCTCTTGCGGAACTGGGCCGGGCCGAAAGTGGTGATGATCTGTACAACCGGGGAAACTTCCTGGCCCGGGCCGGAAAATTTGAAGAGGCGCTGGCTGCCTATGAGCAGGCCCTGGCAGCAGACCCGGACATGGAGGATGCCCGGGTGAACCGTGAACTGGTGCGTACACTGCTTGAGCAGCGGAAGCAGCAGAAACAACAGACGACGCGGCAGGATTCTGACGGGCAGGGGGGTGCCCGGCAGGAGAAACAGGACTCTGAGAACCCGGACACCCCTGACGGCCGGGGAGAACATGACCGGCAACAGGAGGGACAGGGACGGAAGAACAGGGGGGATGGTAACACCGCGCGTCATCAGGACACCACGCAAGAGCAGGGAAGCGGAGAGCAGGCGCAGGACCAGGCGGCCGCTCAACAGGATCCCGCCCGGGGTGAACAACAGGCCCGATCCGGCGAGGAACAGTCCCCTGCGGCGGAGAAGATGGGCCAGGGCCGGAGCGGGAAGAGCGGCCCGGCAAAACAGCAGGAAGGTGAGCCTCAGGAAGACGGCCCGGCCCGGGTTGCCCTGCCGGAAGACTCTCTTACGGATGAGCAGCGCCAGGCCCTGGAACAGTGGCTGCGCCAGGTGCCGGACAATCCCGGCGGTCTGCT
>JAJRTB010000269.1 GCA_024278495.1 Deltaproteobacteria bacterium | reverse complement strand
TTCTTGTGTCTGTCACGGCAAACATCATGTTTGTCGGATTCGCACAAAGCCATGAATCCGACGGATCAGTGTTGTAACTGGTTGAGTTATCGCGGTGCCCGGCGAGTGTCCGGCGCCTTGTACGGGGCCATCATGTTTGAGCTTACCTGAAGTGCGGTTCTTTTTCATCTGTTTTTCCGGGCCAGGCAATAGACAGGGTGGTAGGTCAGGCGTACGCCCCGCTCGCCGCGGAAACGTTTTTGGTAGGCCCTGAGAAATTCATTGAGACGGGTTCGGTTCCAGGAAGAAGCCTTGAGAGCGTTGACCCCTGTCTCACGCAGGTGGCGCAGCAGGTCCCGGGGATCGTCAAAGTGGAGAAGGACGGTTTCCTCTTCGCAGGATATGGGGGAAAGATGTCGTCCGGCCATGGCCGTGAGTTCCGCCAGGTTGTGATAGCGAAGGCCCCTGCCGGTCAATTCGCGCAGTTCCTGAAAATTTTGGGGTCCGTACAGGGAAAAGCAGAGGTGGGCCCCTGGAGCCATTTTTTCGGCCAGGCGTCCGAGCAGGCCGTCCAGGTCCTCCAGCCAGTGAAAGGTGGAGGAGGAAATGACCAGGTCCAGCCGGTCGGGCAGGTTCAGGGATTCGACGTCGCCTTCGAGAAAGATCGGGTCAAGGTCTGCCGCCGGGCCCCGCAGGACCATGGTTTTGAAATCAGGGACCAGGTCATTGAGGTACAATTCGGTGATCCCTGGAAAGCGGCGCACCAGGCGGGTGGTCAGGATGCCGGTGCAGGTGCCGATTTCCAGGACCCGGGTGGGGCAGGATACCTGGTGCTCAGCAAGCAGGGCCAGGAGGCGGTCCGCCACCCGGCGCTGGATAACGGCCTGGCGGTCGTAGGTGGCGGCGGCCCTGGCAAAGCAGGTGCGTATCCTCTTCTTGTCAACTATCATTGGCATCCCCTTGCCGGATCCGGTCCAGGTCCGGATGAGTATAAAAGGGAAAGTGGGGCAGGGACATGACCGTGCACCTGTCCCGGCCCCAGGCACGAAGCTGGTTGCGGGCGGGAACAATCCGGTCGCGGCTGCCGACCAGGCGGGTATCATACAGGTCCCGGGACGGTCCCAGCTCATGATATGCCTGCCGGATGGTATGCAGCTCTTCCTTCAGTTCCGGCAGCGGTCTTTGGGGCAGGTTTCGCATGAACCGTTCCCGGTCGGCCGGTTTGTCGAACATGTCCGTGTAAAAGGAGTGGAGAACGGTCTCGCTGAAGCGTTCGAGCATGGTCTGATAGGCCTGAGCGTTGATGCCGTTGCGGTTGTCGATGGGTTGGGTGGTGCCGTTGACGGCCACGGCAGAGCTCAGTTGTGCCTGTTGCAGCACTTCCAGGGTTCCGGCCGCCCAGACGCCCATGGACCAGGCAACCAGGAAGAGCCCGCCATAGCGGGCCAGGGTGTCGTCCAGCCCGGCTGGAGCCGCAAGGTTTCGATAGTCGTACACCATGAGCAGGTCATGGGGACAGGCGGTCAGCTCCTGAAAGGGCGAGGGGTCCATGCCCCAACCCGCGAAAAAAAGGAGACAGGAGGGACGGTTTTCCCGAATAAGCCAGCTACTCTGCATCGCGCTTTCCAATGGCCCGGCTGATGAGTCCGGGCAGCCCGGCCAGGTCGGACCATTCCATGACGGCGGACAGGGAGAGCCGCAGCCTGGACGTGCCGGCCGGGACCGTGGGGGGGCGGACCGGGGTGAGCCAGTAGCCCTGGTGCCGCAGGGTGTCTGCGACTCGAACCGTCTGATCCGCATCCCCGATAACGATCGGGACGATCTGGGTGGTGGAGTTGCTTGCAAGACCTTTTTCAGCCAGAGAGCAGCGCAGCTTTGTCGCCAGGACGCGCAACCGGTCACGCTCCCGGCGCATCTCCGGCATCCGTTCCAGGACGAAAAGGAGCCAGTGCAGGCAGACCGGAGGGAGGGCCGTGGAAAAGATAAGGGGCCGGGCCCGGTTGATCAGGAAATCCGCCACCGGTCCGGAGCAGAGCAGGAAGCCGCCCAGGCCCGCCAGCCCTTTGCCACAGGTCCCGAACAGCAGGTCAATATCGCCTGTCACGCCTTCCTGTTCGGCCAGGCCGAGCCCCTGGTCACCCAGAACTCCGACAGCGTGGGCCTCGTCCAGGTAGAGCGTGGCCCGGTACTTGTTCTTGAGCGCGATAAGGGTCCGCAGGTCGGCACAATCTCCGTCCATGCTGAAGACGGATTCGGTGACAATGAAGATCTTATCATGCCGGGAATGATGTTTTTCCAGGATCTCGGCCAGGTGCGTATAATCCAGGTGGCGGTAGCGGATGGTCCTGGCCCGGGTCAGCGCCATACCATCGATCAGGCTGGCGTGACAGAGCCTGTCGGCCAGAATCAGGTCTCCTCTGCCGGCCAGGCTTGGCAGGATACCGGCATTGCCGTGATAGCCGGAATTGAAGACCAGGGCCCGGTCGCTCCGGTACAGGCGGGCCAGGCGGGTTTCCAACTGTTCATAAAGCGCATGGTTGCCGGTCATCAGCCTGGACGCGGCCGCGGTCAGGCCGAACCCGCTCAGGAGCGTCTCCGGCTCGAGCTGGTGGTAGAATTCCTCCAGCAGGGTCCTGTTCCCGCCGATACCGAGGTAGTCGTTTCCCGAGAGGTTAAGGCAGCGCCGGCCCGCCACCTCGATGAAGCCGTTGCCCGCGGGCGTGACCGGAACAAGGCGGCGGTGCAGGCCGTCGTCTTCCAGGGCGGAGAGCCGGCTGGCAAGGAAGTGGTGCAGGTCGTCCATTGTGGTTACCGGGCTACGCCACGTAGGTGTCGTACATTTCCTCGTTGAAACCGACCACGAAGCGGTTGTTGATTTTCAGGGTCGGGGCCCGCAGGTTCCCGGTCCGGCCCAGGCTGTGCCCCATTATTTCTGTCCTGTTTTTCTCTGACGGTTGAAAAACCAGTATGTTTTTCCCCCGGCTGACAACGATTTCATCCGCGCCTCGCATCAACTCCCAGGCCCGTGCTTCATCAATTTTTTCCTTGCGGGCCTCGACGGTTTCATCGATGTCGATGTTTTTTTTGTCAAACACAACCTGTGCTTTGATACAGGACCCTCAGCCCTTGCGCATATATGCCCAGTCAATGCTCATCAGAATTTTCCTCCATCAGGTTTATGATCGTTGCGGACAGGCCGTAAACCAATTACTGCGGAACAGGGTCAATGTACCCGATTCAGGCCCGCCCTGCCATGCTTTCCGGGTCAGCGGCCGGTCGGGACAGGGAGGTCAGTCGGTGAATTTTGTCCGGCCGATCCTGCGGTTAATCTCGGCCGGGTCCTGGTGGATGATAATGTCGGCTTCGGGCCAGGTACGCAGCAGGTCTTTTTCCACGGCCCGGGCCACGCCGTGGGCACGTTTCAGGGGCATATTGTCGTCGAGTTCCAGGTGGAGCTGGATCATAATGGTCCGGCCCGACAGCCTGGTCCGGACATCGTGCACGCCGCGTACCTGGGGCGGGGTTTCGGCGATTCTGATTATTTCTCCGCGAAGATCAGGGGACAGTTCCCGGTCCATGAGCATCTGGGCGGCCTCGTAGCCGATTTTGGCTGCGCTGTAGAAGATGAAAGCGGCAATGACTATGGCAAAGACCGGATCCAGGCCCGGTCGGCCATAGCGGGCCAGAACCAGGGCAACGATGGTGCCGCCGTTGGTCAGCACGTCGGTGGCGTAGTGGAGCGCGTCCGCCTTGATCGCGGTGGAACCGGTTTTTTTTATCACATGGTGCTGGTAGGCCAGCAGGATGATGGTTATGACGATGGCCAGGGCCATGATGACTATACCGACCGTGGTTTGGGTGACCGGGATCGGATTGCGCAAACGGTCGACCGCGTGCATAACCAGGAAAAAGGAGGAGCCGGCAATAAAGGAGGCCTGGGCCAGGCCGGCCAGAAACTCGGCTTTGCCGTGGCCGAAGCGGTGCTCACTGTCGGCCGGGTTCAGGGATAACCGGACCGCCACCAGGTTGATGGTTGAGGCGGCCGCGTCCATGAGCGAGTCGACCAGCGAGGCCATGACACTCAACGAACCTGTCAGCAGCCAGGCTGCCAGTTTTCCGCCGATCAACAGCAGGGCTACCGTTACCGAGGCATAGGTCGCCCTTTTGAGCAGCGTGGTTTCAGGTGAAACAGGAGCGGTGTCGGTCATTTTTCCGGCAGGGATTCAGAAGAAAAAAAGCCGCCTTGCTGCCGGGGCAGCGGGGCGGCCTTTGTGTACTCTGTCTTCATGCACGATGAAGAGTGGTCAGCACCCCTTGATGCCTCAGCCGCCGCCGGACTTGGCGGGTGCGTCCGCCTGTTTTCTTGCTTCAGCCGCTGAAGACAGGATTGAACCGCGGTTGATCTTGATGCGCACGCCCTCGGCGATTTCCAGGGTGACCACCGCCTCGGTCAGTCCGGTTATGCGGCCGTGAATTCCGCCGCTGGTAACCACTTCGTCACCCTTTTTCATTTCGCTCAGGAACTGCTGGTGCTCCTTGGCCTTTTTCTGCTGGGGCCGGATAAGCAGAAAGTAGAATACCCCAAAGATAAGGATAAGCGGTACAAGAGAGGCAAAGCCGCCTCCGGCTGCGGGCGCCGCTCCTCCCTGGGCATAGGCGATTCCAGTAATTTTTTCCTCCGTCAGGTCGTCAAAGTTCGGTCTTGTATGGTTGGCAGGGTGTATCATGCTGCGCATAAAAATTTTTACGGAACGATATAAACTCGTCCTCTTCTATAGCTTTGCGGATTCCGGCCATCAGGGAACAGTAGAAGTGGAGATTGTGGATGCTGTTCAGCTGGTAGGCCAGGATCTCCCTGCTCATGAACAGATGCCGCAGGTAGGCCCGTGAGTAGTGGCGACAGGTATAGCAGGAGCACTGTTCATCAAGCGGACCGGGATCTTCACGAAAGCAGGCATTTTTTATAACAAGTCTGCCCCGGGAAGTAAAGAGCATTCCATTGCGGGCGTTCCGGGTGGGCATGACGCAGTCAAACATGTCCACCCCCCGGTAGACGGATTCGACCAGGTCTTCCGGGGTCCCCACCCCCATGAGATAGACCGGATGGTCGTCGGGCAGGTGCGGCACGGTCGTCTCGGTCATGGCGTACATCATTTCCTTGGGCTCGCCCACGGAAAGACCGCCCAGGGCGTAGCCGTCAAAGCCGGTCTCGACAAGTTTTTCCGCGGTTTCCCGCCGGAGATCCTCATACATGCCGCCCTGAACAATACCGAAGAGCAGCCGGCGGGTATCGGTCAGGGCATTCTTGGACCGGACCGCCCAGCGTTCGGTCAGGGCTGTGGCTGCCGCAGCCTCGTCGCGCTCGGCCGGCCAGGGGATACAGGTGTCGAGCACCATCATGATGTCCGAACCCAGGGCGGTTTGGACCCCGACCGCATCTTCCGGACTCAGAAAAAGTTTGCTGCCGTCGAGGTGCGAGCGGAACTCAGCCCCCTTTTCCGTGATTCTGGTCAGGTCCTGGAGGCTGAAGATCTGAAACCCGCCCGAATCCGTCAGGATCGGGCCCGGCCAGTTCATGAAGGAGTGGAGGCCGCCCAGACGCCTGATCAGTTCATGGCCCGGCCGGATAAAGAGGTGATAGGTGTTGCCGAGGATGATCCGGGCGCCGAGCTCCGCCAGGTTTTCCGGGGTCACGGCCTTGACCGTGGCCTGGGTGCCGACCGGCATGAAGACCGGGGTGGGTACCGCGCCGTGCAGGGTCTTGAGCAGGCCGCAACGGGCCCGGCACTGGCTGGAGCGGTGCAGGACGGTAAAGGGAGAGCTGTGCTTGGCAGACATGGGTGGCGTATCCGGTGTTCCGATATTAACGTGCGCGGGTCAGGGCCTGAACAATGTCGTTGAGTTCTTCCGCCTGCTCTTCAATCGAGCGAACCAGGTGGAACTGGGTCCTGGCCCGTTCCAGGTTCTGGTCGGGCGAGTTGACCTTGAAGTAGCGGTTCCCGGCCAGGTGATCCGTATAAAAGCGCAGGCCAAGTTCAAAGGCGATCAGTCTGACCGCGTCCACGATACGCTGTTCATCGGTTTCGGTCAACAGGTAAGCGGCCTCACCACGGTAGCCGCTGAGCCAGTGGTGGAAGAGGTCGGGGTTGAACCGGGCCTGCTCCGGCCGCCCCGGCTGTTCACCGGCCGGGTTGCAGCAGGAGCGCAGCGCGTCGCCAAGGTCATGAAGCAGGGGACCGGCCCGGACCGTGTCCAGATCGATGAGGCTGATGACCCGTTCTCCCTGTGCGGCAAAGAGAAAGTTGCCGACCTTGGGGTCTCCGTGGATGATGGCGCGGCCCGGGTCTGGCTCCCCGTTACACGACAGGGCGACCGAGTCCCGCCGGGCATCAATGAAATCACGGCAGAGCGGATCTTCCGGGCGGACGGTGGTCGCCAGTGTTTCCGCGTACCGGTTCAGGTAGCCGGTGAGGTCGTGAAAACCGGGCAGGGGATCGCTGAGCCTGGCCGGATCAAGAGGGGCGAGGAGGCAGTGAAAGAGGCCCAGGGTCCGGCCGAGTTCTTCGGCCTGTGGGCCCGTGGTTACTCTGGAGCGGGTTTGTCCGGGAATCATGTTCAGCAGTCGCCAGGCGCCGCCTTCAGGGTCGGTCCAGAAATCGGCCGAGGGGCCGCTAATCATCCTGAGGGGGATGAAGCGGCCGGCGAGTTCCGGCCGTTCGGCGACACCATTGTGCAGTCGCTCGGTGACCAGTCTGGTGTTGCGGATAACGGCCGGTGGGTCAGGAAAGACCGCCGGGTTGAGCCGCTGCAGGACCAGGTCGGCACCGGTACGAACCCGGACCAGGTAGGTGTCGTTGACGTTGCCCTCGCCCAGGGGAGTGATCCGGCCGATTTCGGCCTGGTCCAGGAAGAAGCGGGCGGCCCGGATCGCCCGGGGCGGCGCATCATTCATCCGGAGTGTCCCGCGGCCGCTCCGGGCGCGGGTATTTTTTGGCGTTCAGGATCATTTTGTCTGTTGCCGCGGCGAGCAGGTCCACGTTGAGCCGGTCGGCCAGCCGGACCAGATAGATAAAGACATCGGCCAGTTCTTCCCGCACCGCGGCACCGCATGCCGGGGGCAGTTGCCGGCTTTCCTCCTGGCTCAGCCACTGGAAGTGTTCAACCAGTTCCGCCACCTCGACACTCAGGGCCATGGCCAGGTTCTTGGGCGAATGGTATCGGTTCCAGTCCCGCTCATCGGCAAAGAGCCGCAGGGCTCTGGACAGTTCATCAATGGTTTGCACAACCCGTTTTTCCGGAAGAGAGAAAATAAAGCGCCGGGACAGGCAGGGACCGGTCCCGGCGCAGCGGTTCTTCTGATTATTCGGCCCTGAGGACCACGTAGCGGCCGGAATTTCCGGCCCGGATCCAGAGCAGCACCTTGTCGCCGCTCCTGGAGTTCTTCATGACCCGGCGCAGCTGTTCCAGGTTGTGAACCCGTTTTTTGTTGACCTCTTCGATGAGCTGTCCCGGTTTCAGTCCCTCCCGGGCCGCCGGACTGCCGGGTTCAACATTGCTGATCAGAACGCCCTGTTCGCGCTCGTAGCCAAGCTGGGAGGCCAGCTCGTCGGTCAGGTCCTGCAGAGTGAGGCCCATGCGGCCCAGCGGCGAGCTGCCGCCGCCGCGGAGTCCTGTTTTGGCTAAGTCGGCCGGCTGTTCACCGATGGTGACTTTCAGTTTTTTCCTCTCTCCGTCCCGCATAATCAGCATCTGAACTTTGGTGCCCGGCGCGATCAGAGCAACTTTGTTGCGGAGTTCGGCAACATCGTCCACTTTTTTGCCGTCCAGTTCAATGATGACATCACCCTGTTGAAGGCCGCTCTTTTCCGCCGGGGAGTTGTCCGCGACCTCGCTGACCAGGGCGCCTCGGGCGTTGTCGAGTCCGAACGATCTGGCCAGGTCGTCGTTGACGTCCTGGATCACCACGCCGAGCCAGCCCCGGACCACCTTGCCGTTTTTGAGCAGTTGTTCCTTTATGGCGCCGGCCATGTTGATGGGGATGGCAAACCCGATGCCCATGTAGCCGCCGCTGCGGGAGAAGATGGCGGTGTTCATGCCGACGACCTCGCCGTGGATATTGAGCAGCGGGCCGCCCGAGTTGCCCGGGTTGATGGCGGCGTCGGTCTGGATAAAGTTTTCATAGTCGCTGATACCCATGCGGTTGCGGCCCTTGGCGCTGACCACGCCCACGGTGACGGTCTGGTTCAGCTCAAAGGGACTGCCGATGGCAATCACCCATTCGCCGACTTCAAGCTTGTCCGAGTCGCCCAGGGGCAGAACCGGCAGGTTGTCGGCGTCAATCCTGATCAGGGCCACGTCGGACTGCGGATCGGTGCCGACGATCTCCGCCTTGAACTCCCGCTCGTCATCCAGGCGAACGGTAATGGTGTCCGCGTCTCCAACCACGTGGTTGTTGGTCAGAATATACCCGTCCCTGGAGATGATGAATCCCGAACCGGCCGCCTGCTGT
>JAJRTB010000268.1 GCA_024278495.1 Deltaproteobacteria bacterium | reverse complement strand
GGTTCCCTGATGATGGAGTTTGGCAACAGGGTGATTCATATCGATCCGGCATCCGCGGCTGCAGATTACAGTGAGATGCCCAAGGCGGATATTATCCTCCTGACTCATCACCACGGAGACCATCTGGACAAGGCGGCCCTGATGATGGTCCGCACCAGGAAGACCGATGTCATCCTGACTGAAAAATGTGCTGCAAAAGTTTCCGGCGGCATTGTTATGGATGACAGTGACACTGAAAAGGTCCAGGGTATCAGGATTGAGTCTGTACCGGCCTACAACCTGGCGGACAGGAGAGAAAATGGTCAGCTCTTTCATCCCGCCGGTGAGGGCAACGGGTATATCCTGACCTTTGGCGAGACAAGGGTGTACGTGGCCGGAGACACGGAAAACACGCCGGAGATGAAGAAGCTGCAAGATATCGACATTGCCTTTCTTCCCATGAACCTGCCCTACACCATGACCCCGGAAATGGTCGCTGACGCGGCAAGGGGTTTCAGGCCGAAGGTCCTGTATCCCTATCACTACGGCAAGACAGACCCGGCCAGGCTTGTTGAACTGCTCAAGGGGGAAGATGTCGAGGTGCGTATTCGTACCATGCCCTGAGCAGTATATTTTCGCGTGAGGAAAAAACAATGAGGAACATGAACGACTTGTGGGAAGATATCGGTTCTCTGCCTGAAGAAGAGCTTTTGCACGTCATTACAAAGCTGTATACAACTTATGAAAAACAGCTGCAGCGCAGCCCCGGGGATCGGGAGGCGCTGCTGTTTTTCCGCAACCTGGAGACTGCGATCAGCCAGTCGGCAAACTGCAACCTCAACCGCAGGTAGTTGCACAAAAAAGGGGCCCCGCAGTACATCCTGCGGGGCCCCTGTTCATTGGTTCAAAAGAAGGATAAAGCCATTATGCCTGTTCCAGGGCGGCGAACCGTCCCTTGAGGAATTTCCAGGCCTTCTCAACATCCTTCTGGGACATCTCCATCAGCTCATCAGCCATGTCCGGATTGGTCATCTTCAGCATCCGGTAGCGATTTTCGCCAAGGGCGTAATCGGCAAACGACATGGTCGGCTCCTTGGAATCGATATGGAGCGGGTTCTTGCCTTCATCTTCAAGCTGCGGATTGTAGCGATACAGCGGCCAGTGGCCGCAGGCAACCGCTTTTTCCTGCTGCTCAAGGCCAAGGGCCATGTTGATGCCGTGGTTGATGCAGTGGGCGTAGGCAATAATGATGGATGGTCCGTCATAGGCCTCAGCCTCGTTGAATGCCTTGACCACCTGGCCCGGGTTGGCGCCAAGTGCAACGCGGGCCACATAGACGTTGCCATAGGTGGAGAAGATCATACCCATGTCTTTCTTGGGCATCTTATTGCCGCCGGCTGCAAACTGCGCGGTTGCTGCGCGCGGGGTGGATTTGGACATCTGGCCGCCGGTGTTGGAGTACACCTCGGTATCCAGGACCAGGACATTGACATTCTCACCGGATGCAAGGACGTGGTCAAGCCCACCATACCCGATGTCATATGCCCAGCCGTCCCCGCCGACAATCCAGACGGATTTTTTCACCAGGTAGTCGGCAACGTGGTAGAGCCTTTTGGCAATGATGCTCTTGCTGCCTTCCAGCTTGTCTTTCAGCTCCGCAACACGTTCGCGCTGTTCCTCGATTTTGTCCTGGGTCGTCTGGTCGGCCTTGAGCAGCTCACCGGCGGATTTTTTGGTGATCAGCTTTTCAGCCACAGCAGCGTGCAGCAGCTCGGCAGCCTGGGAGGCAAGCTTGTTCACGGACTGGCGCATGCCAAGGCCGTACTCGGCATTGTCCTCAAACAGGGAGTTGGACCAGGACGGCCCGCGCCCGTCAGCGCGCTGCGCGTACGGGGTGCTGGGCAGGTTGCCGCCGTAGATGGACGAACAGCCGGTGGCGTTGGCAATCATCATCCGGTCGCCGAACAGCTGGGTGGCCAGCTTGATGTACGGGGTCTCGCCGCAGCCGGCGCAGGCGCCGGAGAACTCGAAGAGCGGCCGTTTCAGCTGGCTGCCCTTGATGGTGGTCGGGCTGATCAGGCTGTTGTCAACCTCGGGAAGGTTCATGAAGATCTTCCAGTTTTTCGATTCCCGCTTGCGGACAGCCTCGGTATTGGGGATCATCTTCAGCGCCTTGGCACCGGTAGGCTTGCCGCCTTTGCCTTTCTTTTTGGCCGGGCAGACCTGGAAGCAGAGGGTACAGCCGACACAGTCTTCGGTGGAGATCTGGATGGTGCATTTCATGCCCTTGAACTGCTTGCCCACCGCATTGGCAACCTTGAAGGATTTGGGGGCCTTGGCCGCCTTCAGGTCGGCAGGCCTGACCATCTTCATGCGGATGACACCGTGCGGGCAGACCAGCGAACACTGGCCGCACTGGATGCAGGTGTCCTCGTCCCATTCCGGGACGCTGACCGCGATGTTACGTTTTTCCCACTGGGTGGTTGCCGTGGGCCAGCGACCGTCGGCTGGGATCTGGGAAACCTTCAGCTCCTCACCCTTGCCTTCGATCATCCTGGCGGTAACCTCCTTGACAAACTCGGGTGCCTCTTCAGGCACGGTGGGCGGCAGCTCATGGCCGGAGATCCGTTTGGGGACTTTTACCTTGACGATGTTGTTGACTGCGGCATCAACTGCGTCATAGTTCATGTTGACGACCTTGTCGCCCTTTTTGCCGTAGGTCTTTTTGATGGCGTCCTTGATCGCCTTGATCGCCTCATCCTTTTTGATGATGCCGGAGATCAGGAAGAAGGCGGTCTGCATGATCATGTTGATGCGGGCGCCGAGCCCCAGGGCCTGAGCCACTTTGATGGCGTCAATGATGTAGAACTTGGCCTTTTTGTCGATGAGCTGCTGCTGGACCCTGGCAGGCAGCGAGTCCCAGACCTTGGTCTTGGAATGCGGCGTGGTCAGCAGGAAGGTGCCGCCGTCCTGCAGGTTGGCCAGCATGTCGTACTGGTCCAGGAAGGTCGGGTTGTGGCAGGCGACAAAGGTGGCCTTGTTGATAAGGTAGGGCGCCACGACCTGATTCTCGCCGAACCGGAGATGGGAAACGGTCATGGAGCCGGATTTCTTGGAGTCGTAGACAAAGTAGCCCTGGGCGCTGTTGTCGGTCTCGGTGCCGATGATCTTGATGGTGTTCTTGTTGGCTCCGACCGTGCCGTCCGAACCCAGGCCGTAGAACATGGCCCGGTAGACATCGTCGCCCTCGATATTGAAGGACTTGTCATAGTCCAGGCTGGTAAAGGTGACATCGTCGTTGGGGCCGACACAGAAATGGTTTTGCGGGGCCATGGCCGCCATGTTGTCGAACACCGCCTTGACCATGGCCGGGCTGAACTCGGCGGAACCGAGACCGTAGCGGCCGGAGAGGATAAGGGGCATGAACAGGGTCGGGTTGGCTTCGACCGCCTCGCCGACAGCGGCGCGGACATCAAGATAGAGCGGCTCGCCCATGGAGCCGGGCTCCTTGGTCCGATCCAGAACGGTGATGCGTTCAACCGTCTTGGGCAGGGCGTTGACCATGGCCTTGGCGTCAAAGGGACGGTACAGGCGAACAATGACCAGGCCGAGGCGGCGGCCCTGGGCGGCCAGGTAATCAACCGTGGCGGCAACGGTTTCGGCGCCGGAACCCATGATAACGATGACGTCGGTGGCGTCCGGGGAGCCGTGGTAGTCGAAGAGATGGTACTGGCGGCCGGTCAGGGCCGCGAACTTGTCCATGGTCTCCTGGATGATGGTCGGAACCGCCTGGTAGTACTTGTTGACGGTCTCGCGTCCGGTGAAGTAGACATCCGGGTTCTGGGCCGTACCGGACATGGTGGGCCGGTCCGGGGTCAGACCCCGTTTGCGGTGCTCGATGACCAGGTCCTCGTCAATGATGGCCCGCATGTCATCTTCGGTGAGCTGCTCTACCTTCTGGATCTCGTGAGAGGTCCGGAAGCCGTCAAAGAAGTGCATGAACGGGATGCGCGAGGCCAGGGATGACTGGGTGGCGATCAGGGCAAAGTCCTGGGCCTCCTGAACATTCTGTGAGCAGAGCATGCCCCAGCCGGTCTGGCGGGCCGCCATGACGTCGCCGTGGTCGCCGAAGATGGAGAGCCCCTGGCAGGCGATGGAGCGGGCCGTGATATGGAAGACGGTCGGGGTCAGTTCACCGGCGATCTTGTACATGTTGGGCAGCATGAGAAACAGGCCCTGGGAGGCGGTAAAGGTGGTGCACAGGGCGCCGGTGGCCAGGGAGCCGTGCAGGGAACCTGCAACGCCGCCCTCGGACTGCATCTGGGAGATGACCGGGACCGAGCCCCAGATATTTTTCTGGCCGGCATTGGCCTTGGCGTCCGCCTCGGCCGCCATCGGCGATGATGGCGTGATCGGGTAGATCGTGATTACTTCGCTGGTGGCGTAGGCAACATGGGTGCACGCCTGATTTCCGTCAATGGTGACCATTTTTCGCGACATTGCTTTGCTCCTTACTCGCTTGTTTTCTGATTAACTGTTTACCGGTGCGTGTGCCGGCAAGGTGAGTGACTCGTTGTACTTATTGTTTTGTGGGCAGGTTGTGCAGCTCATCCTTGCCCTGAAAAACTATATGGTACTGCTCAAGCGCGCTGATTTCGCTGCCGAGCTCTTCGGCGACTGCCTCATCAGCACTGACCCGGACGGCAACCCGTTTCATATTGTGGGGCGCGTCCTCAAAGGAGGTCAAAATGGAGAGAACCCGGGCGTCCTTCCGGCGGACCAGGTCAATAACCCTGGTGGTGGAGCCGGGTGCGTCCGGCATATCTATAACATACTGATAGGAGCCGTGCTGGATACCGGTAGCGTGGATGAAGCCGCGCAGGATATCGGTTTCACTGAGGAGACCCGCCAGGTTGTCCTCGTCATCCAGGATCATGATGCCGGAAATCCGCTCCTTCAGCATGACCAGGGCAGCCTTCTCCAGGGTATCGTTCTGGTTGAGACAGATGCACTTGTCGGTCATCACGTCCTTGACTTTCATCTCGGACAGGAGATAATACATTTCGTGGATGTCAATGTCCGACGTGCTGGAGGGCGAGGCTTCCTTGAGATCGCGGTCGGTTATAACGCCGATCAGCTTGCCGTGGGACATGACCGGCAGGCGCCTGATGTTGTTTTCCTTCATGGTGCGGGTAGCCCGCATGACGGACGTGTTGGCATCCACCGTCAGTATGGCTGTTGCCATCCAGTCTTTTATCAGCATAGGTTCCTCCTGCTTGAAACGGTCTTCCTTGGCTCGCGGGAGCCCGTAGGATCGATTTCTTTGTTTTCCGGGTTGCCGTGTCTTCGGCCAAAAGACCGGCAGGGCACGGACAACGTATTCTGTGATTGGTCAGGGTCAGTTTGCTCCGCTCCTGTACCGCCACATCGGTATCTTTCGGCGCAATCGGCTGAAAAAGATCAGGAGAACCCCTGATCAAAAAACACAGTAATCTCATATTATAGAATACTCATGCCGTTATGGCAATATTAACCGGAATTATTCATGAATATTTTTTCGGCGCGGACCTGCTTTTCTCCAGTGCCGGAGAAAATATTTTGCCCGAAGGGGGATTTTTCCGGGGTGCCGGGTGATGTCCCGACAGACGGTTTTCGGGCTGGAATAGTATAAGTGTTTCAATGTGTTAGCTGGAAACACAGCTCGTTTTTGTCACGGGTCCGGGACATTCTCAGTGACTTGCGGGGCTGGTACGGATATAAAACACCCTATGAAACCGATTGCAGATGCAGATATGGCTCCGTTGTGCGATTTTCTGGAAGGTCAGGACGAGTTTGTCTTCCTGGATACGGCCCGGGTGACGGACACGGAGCATCGTTCCCTGCTGTTTCTGGATCCCCTGGCGTGGTTGACCTGTAGCGGTTTGCAGGAACTGGAAACCTTTTTGCGCGAGGTGGCCCGTCACGAGGAGCAGGGACGTTT
>JAJRTB010000267.1 GCA_024278495.1 Deltaproteobacteria bacterium | reverse complement strand
GGGCCTGCTCAAATCCTCTGTTATAGCCGGCTATGCCGCCGTTGTCAGACAGCAGGATCGATTCTATACCGCTCTTTTGACGGAGGTATTCCGCGGTTCCGTCCCCGGAATTGTTGTCCACCGCGATTATTTCCATGTCCCGGCGCCCCGCAGTCATGGTGAGGAGCTGTTCCACGGTCCTGCGGGTCTCGTCAAGGCGGTTGAAATTGAGAAAAACAATACTCAACCTGATATTAAAGCCATTATTCATAGGCAAAATCAGGCGAACTTTCGTTCAAAAACCTCCAGGGCCCGGGCCACGATATCATCCATATCATAATACCGGTACTCTGCCAGGCGACCGACCAGGGTAAGAGCTGGAAACTTCTCCGCCATGTTGCGATAGCGTTCATAAAGGGCCGTGTTCGCCTCCTGAAAAATCGGGTACGACGGCGTCCCCCCCTCCTGGTCAAATCCTCTGTAATCCCGCGGGAACTCCCTCAAAACCGTTGTTTTCGGGAGTTGCCGCGCGTGAATATGCTTGAATTCGGTAATCCGGGTAAAATCGTACTCATTGGGATAGTTGACCGTGGCAACCTCCTGAAAGAACTCCTGCTCAAAGGTTTCAAAGACAAAGTCGAGAGTCCGGTACGGCAGGCGCCCGAGACTGTAGTCAAAAAACTCGTCGATCATGCCGGTAAAAATCAATTCACCCTTGAAGGGCTGTCCAAACAGGCTCATCGTTCTCCTTTCCAGGTTCGGTTGCACAATTACCCGGTAATCCGTATTCAGCAGAAGGTGAATGCCGGGGTGATCCAGCATCTTCTCAAAAAGCCGGGTGTATCCGTGCCTGGGTACGGCCTGGTAGGTATCCTGAAAATAGCGGTCATCACGGGAGATGAACACGGGAACGCGCTCCATCACTTCCGGCGAGATATCCTCGGGGGTCACGCCCCACTGCTTCACGGTATAGTGAACAAAGATTTTTTCATAGATATAATCGGCCAGCATCTTCAACTCGGCGTCATCGGTCCGAATCAACTCCATGATCGGCACCTTGACCCCGAACCCGAACCGCTCCACGAGTTTTTTCTCCAGGGTGCGGGCCATGCCGCCCGGGAACAGCATCTCCAGGGACGTCAGGTTAAAGGGCAGCGGCACCTTGCGCCCGTCCACCACGGCCAGAACACGGTGCTGATACTCATGCCACTCGGTAAAGCTGCTCAAATACTCAAAAACCTCCCTGTTGGAGGTGTGAAAGAGATGCGGTCCGTAGGTGTGCACCAGAACGCCGTGCCCGTCCACGGCATCGTGACAGTTGCCGGCGATATGGCGCCTCCTCTCAACGAGCAGCACTTTTTTTCCGGCAACCGACGCCAGCTGCCTTGCCAGGACGGAACCGGCAAAACCGGCCCCCACGATTACAACGTCAAACATCAATCTCTCCAAAGAATGTCCGGTAAAACTTCTGGTCAGCCTGAACCCGGGCAAGGCACGCGTCCACCATCACCTGGAAGCTGTTTGTCGCAAGAAAATAGAATATTTTATTCGATATGTTTATTATTACAAGAAGAATGATCCCGGATCCGTGAGTAGGCAATGATGTTTGTGGGCCAGGACCTTGATGATTGCAATAAAGCCTGATAGACTGCAACCCGGATCCGAGAGGGTTCACCCGTGGCGCGACAGGAAGAGACCGAGGGCTTGCGGGACGTGATGCCTTAAATAAACCCACCAGGGACCGTTTGCTTTGATGATACGAAAGATACTAGGGAAAATTTTGCCGCCCAAGGTGAAACTGGCAATTGTTGTCATGTTACGCCGCCTGCTCTATTCCTCTTGCGCAACAGCCGGGGGACCGATAACGGCAGCAGGAAAACCAGGTACGGAAAATAAATGGTGGCCGGAGCTGGAGCGGGTTGCCGGACAAAAGATTTTTGCCTCGCCTGGAATTGAAGCTCAAAAAGCCTGCGCCGACATTCGCGAAGCCTATGGGCCTGTTTTGCAACGCTATGGTGTTGACAGTCAGAATTTTTTCTGGGGAAGCATTAAGAATGAAGAAGCTGAAGCACTGTACCAACTGGTCCTGGACAGGAAGCCCAACATCGTGTATCAGATTGGAACATTTGTCGGATATTCAGCCTTGGTGATTGCCCACGCGCTTCGGGCAAACGGCCGGGGACAATTAGTGGCAGTGGATCCGGAAATCCCGCATCGCACGTTTATCAATCCGGTCAACGTCGCACGGGAGGCCGCAAGGAACCAGGGGCTGGACAAAATTATTCGTTTTGAGCGCGGTTGGCATTCCGGCGCCCTTGGCGATTATATCGGCCTGGGACTGAAGCGCGCCATCCCCATTGTCGGCCTGCAGGTTCTTGAATCGATTCGCGAACAGGGTATTGACCTGGCATTCATTGACGGCGACCATTCAACCGCATGTACCCTGACCGATTTTTTTCTCCTGAAGGATTATCTCAATATTGACGGTGTCGCTCTATTTCACGATGTTCTTTCGTGGCCGACCGTTGCCCAGGCCATTTTCATCATCTGGCATGACATTCATTATTACGAGCGAGGCACAGGCGCCTATTTTGGCCTGGATGTCCGGGCAGGGCAGGATGGCCTGGCAGTTTTGGAACGTGTTGCCAAGGAGACTTTTCCGACCATGCGGTTGGAACTGACAGACACGGCCGGTCGGCCCGTTGTCGATGCCACGGTCACCATCCCTGCGATTAATTTTTCCGCCATCAGCGATAAAGACGGAGCCGTGTACGTTTTACGCGAAGTTCCTGCCGGGACGGAAGTCAAGGTGTTGCATAGTGATTACGAGGACTACGCCGGGCCACTGGCCCAGGGGACGGAAGGGGATTATGCCGTAAACCCGGTTACCCTGTTACCTGAACAGCAGGTATAAGGCCTTCCGGTCAAAGTGCTCAACACCGCGAATCAAGGCTTCATGAGTAAATGGTACATGGCAGGGAGTCCCGTGCCGGCTCCCGGGGTCGGGACAGGAGGAATGCCCCCCGGCGGGGGCAATACCTTGTCCAGCTCGGACATATAATAGTCCCTGTAATACAGCTTGGCGTCGTGCCAGTCGCCGAGTCCCAGGAAATACAGTTTTCCACCCTTGATCCGCAGGATGGCACGACCTTCCAGGGAGAACGGATCAATCTGCACTTTGCTGACCCAGTTGTTTTGCGGCCCGTTCCTGACCAGGGCGATATTTCCGTACGTCCCCTGAAAGTCATTATCAGGAATGTCTTTGAAGTCGGGGGAAAAATCCCAGGCAACAAAGTAATCATCCGGTCCGTTCACGACCAGGCCAGGCCCCATGCCTTCCAGGGTATTCGGGGCCTTACTCTGATCCGTTATAATCCTGTTACTCCAGGTACCGCCGCTTACCGTCATCAGGTTGGCCGAGGTCCCGTAATTGTAGCGGCCGCCCGCTTCATTATACTTGTACATGGAAACAAGCGGCGTGCCGCGGTCAACTGCCAGGGAGGTCCAGAACTGTAGGTCATGGAGGGTAACGGAGGAGTCTATCGTTTTCGTCGTCCAGTTTGTTCCGTCGGTCGAGATGGCGTAATGCAGGTCGTGAAAGAATTCCTTGTACCGTTCCGTCTGGGCTTTTGACCGCCAGACCTCCTTAAGATGTTCGTAGCCGCCATAGGTGATATGATAGGTGCCGCTGTCATAGACAAAATCCGCAATGCGAAACTGGTTGACCGGGGGCAGATCCAGATTGCTCTCCGACCAGGTAAGGCCGTCTGTTGTCCGCAGCAATATCATTGCGGTACCCTTTCCCCGGACAAAGACAGGGTGATCGTTTTCATCAAGCTGCATGCGGGTATACCAGCCGCCGTTGTCCACGAAAACATCCTGCACCGCAACTCCGTTATGAACAGTTACATAACGGAGGGTTCTGACGCTGCCGTCGGCGACATAACAGATATGCACCTTGTCGTCGCTGCCAATTGCCAGCAGGGTGGAAATGCTGGGGCTACGGCCGTTTGCGCTCAGCAAAACCGGGGCCTTCCAGGTAGTTCCGACCCGACGGACATAATAGATTTCCGCCTTATCGGGGCAATTGTCACCAGGGTCGGTATGAACGGGTTTGGAATAGACGATGTGGACATTACCCTGTGAGTCCACATCCATGTCATAGGAGTATACCCGACAGCCGTAACTCTCCTCGGAGTCAATTATCGTTTTAGCGGACGCGGGAGTTAGCGGGGCGGCGAAGCTGTGGGAAAAAGTTGTGCCGAGGGAGACGATTCCCAGCAGCATGCCGACAAGCAGTGGAAAAAATTTTGATAACCAGAACATGATCATTGTCTTAAGAAATGAAACGCCACTTCATGGGAAGGATCGTTATTCACCACCCTTGATCCGGTTACCCTGGTCCGTGGTGCATGGGAATCCATAGCTCCACGGCCCGGTCACTTCCAGGAGTTCACCACGGAGCGAACGCTCACGGATCCAGGAAATACCGTGTTCCGTGATCAAATAAATCTTATTTATAATGAACTCGTAAAAAGTCAAAAATTCTGGCTAAACACTACGATCATTCAACCAGTTACAACGCTCAACCGACGGTTTCGTGACTTTTTACGAAACCGACACCAATAAATATACCAATTTGTCATCCCGGACGCAAGATTTATCTTTTCAGACTCATTCACAGATCCAGGGGTACCGTACGTCTCAACTCCCGGAAAACCGAACCAGGAGGCGGTAAATCTTCCGTGCCACGTCCCCTCTCCAGGTCGTGACCGGAAAAAGTTGCGTCATGCGGGCTGGAACCCGCGCCTGTTTTCGAGCCGCAATTTTCTTCCGGGCAGCTCGCAGGGCCGAACAACGAATCTCGCCGGAAGAAAACCGGGCCCGTGTCTCAAGGTAGGAGAAGACAAGTTCCTGGAGGTGGAGCGGCACCTGCTGCAAGACCCGCAGGAGCGAACGAATGCTTTCCTCTCCCCAGACAGGCGGGGCGGACGCGATCCGGTCCGTATAATTTTTGTCACAAAACTCGGCCCCGATTTTCTCGCGCAACCACCTGTTCTCGATATCGACAATCTCCCGGAAAACAGCCGCCTGCCTGTCGGAAAAACAAAACCTTTCTCCAATAACCTGGTGCAGGGGGCGCACGTCTCCGTGTCTTCGCGTTTCACTCCTGATATTTCCGGTGTACATGGGGTCTTGCTCTTCAATATATCCCAACAGGGAAACCGCCTGCCGGGAAAGCGACTTGTTTTCCCGGCGGACGGTCAACTGAGCGACACCACTCTCGTCAAGAAAGTGGGAGAAAAAATGTTTGACTATATCCTCTCCGGTGCGACCGAGGTGATTAAAGGGATAGAGGCGGACCGAATCCCCGAAGACGTCCAGGGCCGATCTGACGGCAAACCGAACCAACGGTTTCTGCAAATGATTCAGCGCCACGGACTCGGTAAACTGGGAAAATTTTAACAACGACTGAAACAGACTCTCTCGATAGGAGTATGGCGCCCGTACATAAATTATCGGCTCAATCTCATAGCCCCGGCTCAAAAAAAACTTTTTAATCCGCTTCAGGGGCAGCGGTAATAAAAGTGCCTCGGAAGAAAAAATCAGTTTGCGGGAATGTTGACAATAATTGTCGAGTTCCTGAGCAATGCCTTTCTTTTGCAGATCAAGATCTATCAGTCCGTTTTTGACATCACGCTGCACATGGAAAGGATGGGCCGGAAAGAAGAGCCGGCACAACGGCTCGTTGTGCAGGGCAAAAACATGGCCGGACTGGGGACAGGAAAACTCCGGATACTCCCATCCATGCTCCCGCAACAGGGACCTGTTCTCAGCAAGGGCAGCCTGGATGGAAGTTGATGCCGTTTTGGGCATGCCAAGATGCAGAAGACAACGCTTCATAACACGCCACGGGCCTCCCGAGAAAACATCTTCCCGAAAAAGAATCCTGATTCCGGAGCGCAACACCATGGTGCGACCGGAAGAGACCGGACCGGGGGGCCATAGCCGGCCATGCTCCCCGGGCCGAGCGCTTGCGGACGTGGTGCGGAGGGCCGCCCCGCAGGGCGCTGCCAGGTGATGTTTTCCTGATGAGAATACATGATTAATCAGTCGACATATCGGTTTGTTCGAGAAACAAGGTGCGGATTTTCGTCACGGGTCCAAGGATATAAAAAAAACAAAGCGAAACTTTCCGCCCCTGCCCCCGAAACAGTTCCGTTATGACCTCCACGCGCGTATCATGTTTTTTGGTCTCGCACCATTCTCCACAACCTGAGGGCCCGATGATATACTATTTTCATCCAACGTTCCAACCACTCCGTATTTTTTACCGACTTTTCTTTTTCGTGTTCACAGGAATGCAGTTTCAATTCCAACGCTGATACCCGGTGCCGCAACCGGGCTATTTCATCAGACATCCGGCCGCAAACAGGCAGGGCGTACTCCAGGATTTCTTCCGGACTCAAACCGTTCCACGTTACGGCGCAATTGGGAATGTCACTGACCGGCTCCTCAAAAAGGACACCATCCTTTTTTTGCAGGTATTTCTCGGCGACCTCCCTGTTTGACCGGCTGTAGCGCTGCAGGATTTTCTCACGATCCGCCCGGCTGAAGTACCTGGCATTGGTCGTTGGGCCGCCGTATTCCGTGAGATATTCACAGAGAACCTTCACGAAAAAAGAATTTTTGCGCATATTCAAATAACGAAAGAACTCTATGACTTCCCTTGGAGGCGTCACATGCACCCGCCCCCCCGCCACGGGAGCCTGCTCAAACATGTCCGTCGGCAGGCCGAGACGGGTAAAAAAAAATGATATGGGGTCTGGTTTGACGACATGCTCTTCGAAAGGTGTAACCATGATATTTTCCCGGCCGAAAACATCCGCCCACCAGCCAAGGACCAGCGCGTAATCCGCCCGCCGCACAACCTCGGGCCGCCTTATGTATTCATCAAAACGCAGCGTAATTCTTTCCGGTTTCTGCTTGACGAACTGGGCGTACAGGGACTCCAGGAAATAATCCTGCCGCCTGACATACGCAACGACAACGACCTTGTCGAAATATTTTAGGTACCGCCCCATTAACGGCGCGATTCCAGGCGTTGCCTGACTCAGGCCCTCTTCGCTGATGATGGCGCAAGGACATCCCGACTCCTCCAGCTCCCGTATGGACAGCTCAAAGAGTTCATCAAAATCACAGATTGCCAGGTCCTTCTGAGCGTGAGGCTCCCCGAGCTTATTGAGAACCGACAGAAACAGATAGGAATGTTTGATCTCCTTCCAGTCCGGCCGGTCAACTATCACGGGATAACAGACCCCTCTCTGCCTGAGAGGCGCGCGATTTTCGTCCAGGTACAACTGGACCAGGGAAGTTGCCGTCTTGTGCCAACCAATGTGTATAAACAATGTCCTGTTCACCACCCCCCCCTTTCCCCACCTTGAAGATGCGGCGCCCTGACCACTTACAAATTTTGGGCAGGTAAAATCGCATAGTTACAAACCCTGTGACGAGTTACCAAAAAACTGGTATATATTCCGAACAGGTTTTCATCCCTCTCACCATTCACTGAACCGATAACTTCTGTGACTTCACCAACCTGCAGTCCACCCACACTGAACCGGAAGACCCTGGAAGCGTCGGGGATCCAGCCGGCAGACTCCCTGGTCCTCTCCTCTCTGAACCAGTTCTCCCCCCTGGACAGCGCCGAAATACAGGACCGCGCAAACCTGCCGGCACAACAGCAAAGATTTAATGATCTCTCCCTGTTACCGGAACAAAACGAGATACGCCACAAAAATCATTTCAACCTGAGCATTGACCGCGATGCCTTTGCTCATCGGTCAAGCATCCGTATCGCGGATTGCTCTCACTTTTCCGTCCAGGGGACCTCCTCGCAGATCACACCATCTCCCGCCGGCAAGTTCCTCGTTGAAATCACGAATTGCTCTCATTTCACCATCAACGGCATCAGGTGCGCCTCCGGCCGGCACATGCTGCTTGTTTCCGGCTCCTCCTCTTTTCTGCTTCAGGACTGCAAGGGAGAGGACATGGAAGGCTGCGGCATTATCCTGCTCCACTGTGACAACTTCAGGATAGCCGACTGCCGATTTTACAACAACCTTTCCGCCGGAATTATGGTAACCGGAGACTCATACGACGGAGAAATCATAAACTGTTCCTGCGCGCGCTCCCGGGGTTTCTTCAACCACGACGCCGGTATTCACCTCTGCCAGACCTCACCGGCGGTCACGGTTCCCCAGGTTCCGGAGCAATGCCACGAACCCCTGCCGATAAGCGCCAAGACAAAGCGGCCGCACCACCTTGTGATCAGGGACTGCCTTGTCACCCATTGCCGGGCGCAGGGAATCTACCTTGAGGGCGCCATCAACTGCCTGATTGAAGACAATGTCATGCTCAACAACAACAAGGAAGGCGTCTGTTTTGACTGGGGCAGCAGCTATAATATTTTCCGTGGCAACGTCGTGTCGCTTAACGGTGAACGGGAAAGCCTGACACCGAAGGAAATAGAAATAGATTTCATCGCTGAATATCCCCTGCTTGAAGACGGGTCTTCCAGCATGAAACTGCCCGGCATTTCCATTGACAACGGGTGCCTGAACCTTATACGGGACAACAGGATTTCCAGCAATTACGGAGGAGGAATCAAAATGATCCGCTCCGCACTTTTCAACGAAATAACAGATAATCAACTCCTGTATAACGCTATCGGGGCAAACAGATTCGTGCCCCACTTCCACGGCATTACCGTCCTGGGCCTTGGCCCGAAAAACGAGGAATTCCGGAACGACCGGCCCTACCTCCTTGATTTCATGCCCTCGACTTTCAATACAATCAGCAAAAACACCATCAAGGAATCACGGCAGGGGCTTTTTTTTGACAAACGTTCTGCCAACAACATTGTCACGGACAATACTGTTTCGCAGGAGTCTCCCGACCACTCAAGTATACAATCCGTCCGGATACGCGCCGTTGCCCTTCTCCGCCGCCTTGCGGCGCAGTCCACACCAGGGCGCTGAAATCATGTCCTTTTCCCTCGCTCAACATCACCTCCCCGATGCATAGTTCCGTCAAAAAGATACTGCGTGCCGCAACAAACAGCCTTTTTCGCGCGTGTGCCCGGTATAGCCGGAAAGTTCTGCGTTACTACCCCCACGTCGTTCCCGACGACGAGATCATGGCCCAATGGCAGCGAAGCGAATGGCCTGAATATCAAAACTGGCTGAACCGCCACTCGATCCTGACCCGCGCCCAGTGGCTGCTGCGACACAAACAGGCAACGGACCAGGCTCATCCCGCCTCAGTCACTGTTGTCGTCCCCGTGTTCAACACCGAACCGGACATACTGGCAGAATGTATCCTGTCCGTGCGCATCCAGACCTCTCCCTACTGGGAGCTGATTCTGGTTGACGACGGTTCAACAAACCCGGGGACCCTGGCCACTCTCAAATCACGAATCTGCCGTGATCCGCGAATACGCATCCTCCCGGCGGACACATCATCCGCCTCCGGTATTTCCGCGGCATCCAACCGGGGAATCCAGGCCGCGACCGGTGACTACATCATCTTTCTCGACCACGATGACCGGCTCGCGCCGGAGGCCATACACGCCGTGCAGATCGCCCTTGCCGAGGACCGGAAACGGGACATCATCTATTCGGACAGGGACATGATCTCACCCGGCGGAAAACGGGTCATGCACCTGATGAAACCGGACTGGTCACCTGACAACCTGTACGCGGGCAACTACATCTTTCACCTCATGTGTTACCGACGCGCGTTGATCGACAAGGTTGGGGGGCTCCGGTCGGAATATAACGGCTCCCAGGATTATGACCTTATCCTGCGCTGCATGGAACATACTTCCAGGGTACACCACATACCAGAAGTTCTCTATCACTGGCGGCAGCATTCACAGTCCGTCGCCCTGGATGACGATGCGAAAGACTATGCCTTTGACGCCGGGATGGCTGCCCTGCGGGACGCCCTGAAGCGCCGGAACATCAGGGGGGCGACCGTCTCGGAAAACAAATCCCTCTGGCGGGGCAACTACCAGGTACGGATTCCCCCGCCGCCAACAGATGAAATCGGTTTCGTCATTCTTCGGGAAGACCTTCATCCGGAGGACTATGTCAAGACTGTTACCAGCCACCCGGTTCTGCGAAACCCGCCGCCCTATATCTTTATCCGGCAGGAAGGGTGCGTCGCGGAACACGAAGACACCCCGGGAATTCTTGCGTCCTGGCTTGCACAGGAGCAAGTCGGCATGGTCTCCGGGCGGCTGCTGTCGCAAGACGGCAAGATAATCTATGCGGGGATGTCCTATGATGCACTGGGAAACCTTTTTGCACCCTACAGCGGTTTTGACTCTGAAGAACCGGGATACATGGCCGTTACCCAAAACCTCAGGAACATCAGCGTCCCCATGCCTTTTTGCGTGATGATCCGGCGGGAACTCTGGCGGCAGGCAGGTGGATTTTCCTCGAAATTCACCGGCCCCCCGGCCCTGCTTGACCTTGCCTTGAGAGCGCTTGAGACGCAATGGCGCATACTCTATGTCCCCGATGCCGTCTTCACCTGCTCCGCCCTGCCCGAATCATGCCATCCCCCGTGGCAGGAACAAGATATCTTCCGTCGGGAATGGCGTAAACAACTGGAAGCGGGCGACCCATATTACAGCCCCAACCTCAGGCTGAACAGCACAAACTATGAACTTGCTTGAACAGGCGTTGAAAGAATGTTTATATGCCAGAAATCAGTAACAGAAAAATTCCACTAAACAGGGGCCACGGCCCGTCCCCTCCGGCATCAGAACAAATGTTAAATCGATCAGAACGCTGGCTGCAGCGCCGGAGGAGACTCTCCTGGATACACCGGTTGACTCTTTCCTTTACAATTGCGCGGCTGTACCGGATTCGCTCAGATTTTGCCGCGCGGTACATACGGGGATCCGGCTATGAAATCGGCGCCCAGAACTCTCCCCTTTCCTGCCGCCATGCGAAAGAAATCATCTATATTGACTACCTGAGCAGGAAGGAATCCGCCGACACGTATAACCTGCCTTTCGAGGACTGCGTTGAGGTGGATATACTGGCCGACGCATCCGAACCTGATTTTCTCCCTGAAGAATCAGCCTCGTTTCTTATTGCCAACCATGTTATTGAACATTGTCCCAACCCGATAGCCGCCCTTTCGGGATGGGTACGCATTCTTAAGCCGGACGGCCTTCTGTTTCTCACCCTGCCGAATTTCCGGGCGAACGAATTTGATTTCGAGAAGCAACCGGCCAGCATAGAGCACATGCTCGGGGACTATCAGCGCGCCGGGAACAATGAAGATATCGTTGAGGAACATATCAGGGAACATGTCCGGATCATCGACGGCATCGACCCGGCTGACGAGCAGGCCTTTGCCAGGCGCTTTCATGCTCTTATCACCGGCAACCTCCATACGCATTATCACGTTTTCAATCGGGACAACACCCTTGCGCTCCTTCGGGAGGTACACCGCAAACACCCGATTCGGGTCACCAACCATCTCTCCCTCCCCTATGGTTTTGAACTGATCTTTATGATCAGAAGAGATAAGACAGCGAATTCCGGCAACCTGGTTGTCCGGCAGGACATGTTGTTCAACGGGTTCATTCTCCTGAAACATCTGGCCCTGTACGCCGCCAACAGAACAACAACAAAACAATAGCAGCATACAAACAGCATGAACATATTTGAACAGCGCATCAGGGAAAGTAAACAATATATTCCCGCTGTCAGGCAAGCGCTGCTTGACACATATTTCAGCAGCTACAACCAGGATTTTCTGCAAACCGAAGCCGGTCTTCTCGACATTGAAAACAATGTATTCCGCCGTCATGACCATGCGCTGCGGCACGTGATCCCCTGGCTGAACCACCAAATTGACCTCGCGGGCAGAAGAGTCCTGGAAATCGGTTGCGGCACCGGCTCAAGCACTGCTGCCCTGGCCCCTTATGTCCGTTCCATCGAAGGGTATGATATCCACCCCCAGGCCGTGGCCGGCGCCAGAAAACGCCTGGAAATAATGGGCCTGAACAATGTCAGGCTGCATGTGATCCGTGAAGATGAGCTGGTACAACGCGTTACCGACAATGCAAAGCACCGGTACGACATAATCCTGCTCTTTGCTGTCCTTGAACACCAGACCATCGAGGAGCGGCACGAAAACCTGGTCACCTGCTGGAACCTGCTGGCGCCTGACGGCATAATGGCGGTGATTGACACCCCCAATATTCTGCACTATTTTGATCTGCACACCTCAAAGCTCCCTTTTCTGCACATGTTGCCGACCCGCCTCTACGCGAAATATGCGGCCCGTTCCCCCAGGCCGGCCTTTGCCCGGTCCTTTGCCGACCAGGCCCGGAAAACCGATGCTGAACTTGATGAACAGGTCGCCAGGTGGGGCAGAGGGGCAAGTTATCACGACTTCGAACTCGCCCTGGGACCAGACTATCATACGCACCTTGTCGCCGACGGATTTGAACCGGAAATTCTGTCCTGGTTTCCCTGCACGGTTGAAGAAGAACTGCTCAGGTGGTACGTGGAACACAAAAAATTCAACATTCCGCCCGGCTTTACCCGTTGTGTCCTGAACCTGATTTTCAAAAAAACAATCAACCCGAGACAACCGGCGGGACAACCGGCATTCGCACCGCCAACGGGAGTTTCTTTTGCTGCCCCGGGCCAACAACAGAAGATCAGAGATCTTGAACAACAACTCGAAGAAATATATCGTTCAAAAACATGGCGGGCCGGAAGTCTCATGGCGACGCCCTACAGGATGCTGAGACGACTTTTTCAGAAATGATGGCGTCGCAGATAATCACAGACACTGTTTTTCCCTGAATTACGTTACTGAGCCGTCATCAACTGCCGCCTTTTGCAAAACCGGCAGCAAGGGCGCGAGGACCTGTTTATGCAGAAAAAAATAGAAGCCCTCAGGTACCGACTGAAGGCGCCTTTTCTTGACATCGGCAGACCAGATGACTCAATTTTATTGACAGGCATGGGAAGAAGCGGCACAACCTGGGCCGCGAATATTATCAATCACGACCGACAACACAGGGTGCTTTTTGAGCCCTTTTTCCCATCCCTTGTCAAAGAGGCAACCCGATTCAAGTATATCCAGTACATGAACCCGGACGACTCCTCTCCCGGGAAAACCCGCGATGCGTTAAAAATTCTTAATGGCCGGGTCCGGAGCCAATGGGTCGACAAGGAAAACAGCGGATTACTGTATCACAGCAGAATTATCAAGGACATCCGAACCAACCTCATGGCCGCATGGCTCAAGTCCATTGCGCCGCAACTGCCTGTCATTCTGATGATCAGGCATCCACTGCAGGTTGCAGAATCATGGCGGACGCTCGGCTGGGGAACACAGGCCCTGGGAGAAAAAACTGATCTTGAGATAATTATGAGCCAAAAACCGTTACTTGATGATTATCCGGAGTTGACAGAAATCCAAAAAAAAATCGACCCGGATAATTATCTGGACATGGTTGTTTTTCTCTGGGGCGTCTATCATTATGTTCCACTCAGACAGTTCCAGCGACAGAATTTTTTTCTCCTGTTCTATGAACAGCTTCTGCTGGAACCGGAACAAACATGTAAAAAGCTTTTTACGTTTATCAATAAACCTTTTACCTGGACCCGTGTGCAACAGGCATTTGCCCGGGAATCCAGCACCAACTTCCAAAACAGAGACATGCGAGACGACCGGGAGCGCCTTCTTGACGGCTGGAAATCGCACTGGACAGGGCAGGAAATCGAACGAGCGACGGATCTGCTGAAAATGTTTGACCTGCACACATTATACAGCAAAGAGGGCCTGCCAGACTTGATGGCGTCGTAAAAACCTCAAACGCACACAGCCCGTCACAGGGTTTGTCACTATGGGGTTTTTACCTGCCGGAAATTTCAAAATATTATCAGCTGTGCACTTATTATTCGAATCCAGGGATTTTGATTCTTGTTGTCCCGTACGTTATCTGATATATTTATAAAAAGATATAGTTTTCAGGTTCGTAAAAAGCCTCGGATCCGAAGGATCAGCGGTATAACTTTTTGGTCTGTCGCGGTGTTCGGCCGGTGTATACGTTTTTTTCAGCACCTGACCATGCAAAACATCACTTTTCTTTTCTACTCTCTATAATTAACGAGAATATGAGCCGCCTTCTTCTGCCGGAAATGATCAAAAAGTGCTCTAAACCACTTGCTGCCGCGTTCATCTTCCTCACGCTTCCGTTACACAGCCTCTATGCGGCTACCGAACAGGCCGCTTGCGACCTTGAAAACAGATACCTCTCTTACAAAGGTGTTAACCAGACAGTAGAGGAAATCCTCAAAGAGATAGGAAGGCAGTCAGGATTAACTCTCAAATACAACAATTTCAATTCACTCAACACGAAAACATCCATTATTTTGAACAATGTCTCTGTTGTCAGCAGCATAAACCGTTTATTACGAACAGAAAACTACTCCCTCACCTGTGACGGTAACAAGGGGAGTATTTCCCTCAACGTCCTGGGACCCAAATCATCCAGACCACTTGTTGACGACGATCGATCATCAGGCGAAAACCATAGCGCAGCTCGTACAGCTCAAGATGCCTCTTTACAGTCACTGGAAGACGCCTTTCATGGATATGATCCGCAGAAAGCATCATTTTTCGCGAAAGGTTCGCATGCAAGAGACGACTCGGATCCTTTGCAACCGATGGAGGATGCCTTCGCGGAATATGAAAAAATGAAACCCGGATCCCTTGCAGAACCTGCACCGGGAAGGGATGATTCCGATCCCCTCCAGGCCCTGGAGGATACGTACGCAGAGTACGAAAAGATGAAACCCGAATCCTTTGCGAAACCAGCGCCCGGGAGAGATGATTCCGATCCCCTCCAGGCCCTGGAAGATGCGTACGCAGAGTACGAAAAGATGAAACCCGAATCCTTTGCGAAACCAGCGCCCGGGAGAGATGATTCCGACCCCCTCCAGGCTCTGGAAGATGCTTTTAACGACTATCTGAAGAAAGGTTCCTGAGATCTTTCCAGCCGTCAAGTGAGTCAGGCTCGTAAACACCGGCCGAGCACTACGGTAATTGCACAGATCACAGGCTGTGCAACTTGCGTTTTTTATCCCAAAACTGTAAGTTGGCACAGGTGGAGCAGATTCGTGCAGGCATTCCTGGCCGCAGGTAAACGACCGCTGGGAGACTCCGATAGTCGAGCCGACTATGCGGGCTGGAGCGCCTGTGCGAAGACGCGGTGCCTGTGACGGACGGGTTAGCAATCAGCAGGTATATTGATATGTCAGCAACAATTCACAAATTGTTGTCACGGATCCAGGAGAACCGGGAGAAGGTAAAAAAAAATATCCAAAAAAAACCTTGTCATTCACGCAGGGATTTAATAATATATTTTTATAATAAACTGTACTTTACTGGGGTAACAATTAATTTTACAGAGAGGTAGATTATGCGCTTGAAAAAATTGACAGTCGGCTTGGTTGGGGTGATTTTTGCTTTTGGCATGATCGCGAGCAATGCGCACGCGCTGAGCTGGTCGGTCTGCAAAGCAAAAAAAATCGGTCCTGATACAAGTACAAATACTGTTCTGCTGCAGG
>JAJRTB010000266.1 GCA_024278495.1 Deltaproteobacteria bacterium | reverse complement strand
GAAATTCCGGGCGCAGCGGCAACAGATTCCATGGGTTATCTCCCGCTCGGTTCCCATGTCTTCCCGGGGCGTCAGCTCCTTCTTGCACCAGGCACAGAGTCGTCTCATTCCTTTCTCTTTCCCGCAACGTTGCTGAATCCGTAACTATAGTCGGCCAAACATCCTGAAACGTGCTGACTGCACGTAAGTGGTCAGGTAAAATCGCAGAGTTACAAACCCTGTGACGAGTTACGACTGCGCGGCAGGACGCAGGAAGAGATCATCGGTACAACGATACACCCATGGTGCCCTGCGGGGCGCTCACGGATTCAGCAACTTTTTTCTCATCAGACGTATCGGCTTATCCTCTGTACAAGGATAGAGGCGGGAGCTGATTTTTTCCAGAAAAAAGTTACGGGACGATGCGGATCGCACCCCTGTCGGCTGATGCGGCAAAGTGGGCGTAGGCCCGCAGGGCCGGGGAGACAACCCGGTCCCGCTCCGGGGTAAAGGCGGCCGCGCCCCGGGCCTCTTCTTCATCACGCCGGCGGGCCAGTTCCTCCTCACTGACCATCAGGTTGATGGAGCGCTCCGGAATATTTATCTCGATCCGGTCACCGTCGCGCACCAGGCCGATGGCGCCGCCGCCGGCCGCCTCCGGGGAAACGTGACCAATGGACAACCCCGAGGTGCCGCCGGAAAAGCGGCCGTCCGTGACCAGGGCGCACTCGGCCCCGAGGTGCATGGACTTCAGGTACGAGGTGGGATAGAGCATCTCCTGCATGCCCGGCCCCCCCCGGGGGCCTTCGTAGAGAATGAAGACCACGTCGCCCGCCTTGATCCCCCCTTCTAAAATGGCGTCACAGGCAGCATCATGGGAATGGAAGACCCTGGCTGTCCCGCTGAACTCAAAGCTTGAAGGATCCACCCCGGCCGTTTTGACGATGGAGCCCCTGGCGGCAATGTTGCCGAACAGGACAGCCAGGCCGCCCTCCCGGCTGTAACAGTGGTCCTGGTCACGGATACAGCCTTCCTGCCGGTCCCGGTCCAGCTCCCCGTACATGGTCTCCTGGGAACCCATGACCAGGTTACGGATACCTGCGGGCGCGCTGGCATAGATGCCCAGGGCCTCGTCAATAACTGTCGGCCGCATGATGTCATAGCGGTCCAGGGCCTCGGCCAGGGTCAGTCCGTCTGCCCGAACCACGCTGGTATCAACCAAGCCGGCCCGATCCAGCTCGCCCAGAATGGAGAGGATACCGCCGGCCCGGTTCACGTCCTCCACATGGTAGGAAGAACTGGGCGCCACCTTGCACAGGTTGGGTACCTTGCGGGACAGCTGGTCGATGTCCGCCATGGTGAAATCGACCCCGGCCTCACTGGCAATGGCCAGCAGGTGCAGGACCGTGTTGGTTGAACCGCCCATGGCGATATCAAGGGCCATGGCATTGTCAAAGGCGGCCCGGCAGGCGATGGTCCGGGGCAGGACGGAATCATCGCCCCTGCCATACCAGGCCTCGCACATCTCGACGATACGGCAGGCAGCCTGCTCAAAGAGCCTGACCCGGTTGACATGGGTAGCCACCACGGTACCGTTGCCGGGCAGAGCCAGCCCAAGGGCCTCGTTCAGGCAGTTCATCGAATTGGCCGTAAACATGCCGGAACAGGAGCCGCAGGTCGGGCAGGCGGACCGCTCGACTTCGGCTACCTCCTCGTCCGGGACTGACGTGTCCCCGGCCATGACCATGGCATCGATCAGGTCAAGACGTTTGTCGCCGGCCCGGCCGGCCTCCATGGGACCGCCGGAGACAAAAATGGCCGGGATGTTGAGCCGCATGGCCGCCATGAGCATGCCCGGGGTGATCTTGTCGCAGTTGGAGATGCAGACCATACCGTCCACCTTGTGGGCGTTGCACATGTACTCCACCGAGTCGGCGATCAGCTCCCGCGACGGCAGGGAGTAGAGCATGCCGTCATGGCCCATGGCAATACCGTCGTCAATGGCTATGGTATTGAACTCCGGCGCGAAACACCCCTGCTCCTCTATCAGCGCCTTGACCTGCTGGCCGATTTCATGCAGGTGGACATGACCCGGCACCATCTGGGTAAAGGAGTTGACCACAGCGATCACCGGTTTGCCGATCTGCTCTTCCTTCATGCCGTTGGCCCGCCACAGGGCCCGGGCCCCGGCCATCCTCCTGCCCTGGGTCGTGATGTTGCTGCGCAAGGGTATACTCATCTCAAACTCCTGATTTGCTCCCGGATCCGTGACGGATATTTGTGGTCTAACCATCTAACACCCATGCAGGCCCGGCGGCCCGCACAATGAACTGCGCAAGATCCCGCCCGTCAGATAGGCTGCGGGTGAACGCTCACGGATCCGGGAAAATATTTTTTTCTTGTAATTTACAGCCAGTAAGAGATAGTACACCTAGAAGAATTCTGTCAACAGGAATACGGGGTTTAGTATGAAACAGCAGGAAATCAACTATTGGATCGCCGCCATGCTTAACAAGCATGAGCGGGTGTCCGACTTGAACATCACGGTTGGCAAGCCTCTCCAGGTCGAAAGTGACGGTGTCCTGGTCCCGGTGGACGTGGAACCGCCCGTTGAACGGCTGACCCCCTTTCAAACAGAGGTGTTCGCCCTCAACCTGATCGGTTCCAATCAGCGACTCCTCCGGGATCTGATCACCCGGGGTTCCTGCGATCTCTCCTATTCGCTCAACGACGAGGTCCGGTTCAGGGTCAATGTTTTTCACCAGAAGGGACACCTGTCAACGGTCCTGCGAAAACTGGAAACCAAGCTGCCCACCATTGAGGATTTCAACTTCCCGGAAGCCTTCAACATGATGGCCCGGGAAAAGAACGGACTGATCCTCTTTACCGGCGCCACCGGTACCGGTAAAACGACCAGCATGGCCGCCATCCTCAACAAGATCAACCATGAACGGCCGGTCCATATTGTTACCCTGGAAGACCCCATAGAGTATATCCACCCCCACAAGCTGGCAACCTTCAACCAGCGGGAGCTGGGCGATGATTTTGACGAATTCGCCAGCGGCCTGCGGGCCGCCCTGCGCCAGGCGCCCAAGGTCATCCTGGTCGGCGAGATCCGGGACCGGGAAACCCTGGAAATCGCCCTGACCGCCGCGGAGACGGGCCACCTGGTCTTCTCTTCCCTGCACACCATCGATGCCGGCCAGACCGTAAACCGTATCCTGGGCATGTTTGACCATGACGAGCAGGAACAGATCCGCAACCGGGTGGCCGACACCCTTCGCTGGGTCGTCAGCCAGCGCCTCCTGCCCAGAATCGGCGGCGGCCGGATAGCGGCCATGGAGATCCTCTGCACAAGCCTGCGGATCAAGGACCTGATCTTAAACGGTGAAACCGAAGAAAAAACCTTCTACCTTGTCATCAAGGCCGGTTCCGCCAACAACATGCGCACCTTTGACCAGCACCTGCTGGAACTCTTTGAGCATGGCCTCATCACCGAAGAGTCCGCCATCATGTTCAGCTCGCACCGCAGTGAAATTAAACGCGGTCTGGATACCATCAAATCGGCCAGGGGTGAGCGGACCTCTGACATTGACGGCCTTGAGATGGTTCAGGAGGAAGGCGGCGAAGACAACTTTTTCATGTAACATCCCGGACCTGTAAGGTTCATCCGTGGCCGGGAAAGCGAAACACACATTTTCAGCACGGATCCGGGAACATGACAAATTCTTCCGGGAGCATTGTACACACAGGAGATTGAAATGGTCACCATCTGTCCCCACTGTCAACACGCCCTGTCGTTAAGCGACGCGCAAAAGGTAAAGCTGCAGAAAGCTGTCAACGCCCTGGCTCCGGGCAAAAAGCTCTCCATAAAGTGCCCGTCCTGCACAAAACCCATTACCTTTGAAGCGGGGACATCGCTCCAGGGGCCGGCCGACATGGTCAAGCCTCCGGAACCGCCCGACCTGAACTGGATGAAGGAAAGCGCCCTCCAGGATGAAAACCGGCTCGACGATGTTCCCATGGCCCTCATCCTCTTCCCGGCCAACAAGCAGCGCGACATTGTCAAAGACGCCATTGAAGCGGTAGGCTACCAGGTCATCTTTGCCGAAAACACAAAGGAAGCCCGGGAGCGCATGCGTTTTGTCAACTTTTCCTGTGTCGTTCTCTACTCACGTTTCGAAGGTCCTGACCTGAACAAATCAGAGTTCCACAGGTTTATGCGGGGCATGGGAATGTCCCGGCGCCGCTACATCTTTTATATCCTCATCGGACCCGAATTCCATACCCTGTACAACCTCCAGGCCCTGGCCTGCAGCGCCAACCTGGTGATCAACGAAAAAGACCTCCTGCAGTTGGGCGTGGCCCTGCGCAGATCCATTCCGATCTACGAGGAGCTGTTCGGGCCGTTCATGGAAGAACTGACCTCGGCCGGCAAAAGCTGATTTCCAGCCCGCCCCCTGTCGTGTACCCGTGACCCGAGCCTGCGGCGCGAATGCGGAAGTTTGAGCCGGCAAGGACAAACAAGGGTCTTCCGTCACCTGATCACCCTGCCTGTACCACAGAGGTATGTTCCGGCGCCTGAAAAAGGCAGATTTTCAGGATGAAACTGTTGTTTTTAGCTGATAACTCTGTTAATAGGAACTTTTTGGTTCCCTGTGCGCATTGTGCGCCCCGGGCGAAACCATAATTACCTGTAAACCCTTTATTGGAGAAACGGCCGGCCCACACCGGTCAACCGAGGAAAAGAAACACATGACGAACAATGAATCACAGCCCGTGGAAACGGCAGAAAACAATGGCGGCGAAGACCTGAGCTTTGCAGACCTCTTTGAGCAGGAAGACAACAACACGGTCATCAAGGTCGGAGAAGTTGCGATCGGTACCGTGGTCGGCATCACAAATGATATGGCGCTCATCGATGTCGGCGACAAGGCGGAAAGCTACATCCCCCTGTCTGAATTTCACCACGAAGATCCGGACCGTGAAATCAAGGTCGGCGACGAGTTTGAAGTTTTTATCGAACGCCGCAAGGATGAAGGAGGCCTGCAGCTCTCCCGTGAAAAGGCCATTGCCATAAAGGTATGGGACAAGATTGCCAGGATCCAGGAAGAAGACGGCACCATTGAGGGCCGGATCGAAAGCCGGGTCAAGGGCGGCATGTCCGTTGACGTCGGGGTTCCGGCCTTTCTGCCTTACTCGCAGATTGATCTGCGGCCTGTCAAGGACCTTGACAGCCTCATCGGCAAGACCTTTGAGTTCAAGGTGCTCAAGTTCAACCGCAAGCGGAACAACGTTGTTATCTCACGCCGGTCTATTCTTGAAGAGCAACGGGCTGAACTGCGCGAGAAGATGCGCTCCTCCCTGGAAGAGGGACAGACCATTGTCGGCGCCATCACCAATATCACCGATTACGGTCTCTTTATCGATCTTGGCGGCATGGACGGTCTCTGCCACATTACCGATCTCTCCTGGGGTCGGGTTTCCCATCCCTCCAAGCTCTACAGCGTGGGTGACGAGATCGAGGTCAAAATCCTCAAGTATGACAAGGACTCGGACCGGGTCTCCCTGGGCGTCAAGCAGCTCAGGGAAGATCCCTGGGCCGTTGTCCCGGAAAAGTATCCGGTGGGTTCCACCGTCACCGGCAAGGTAGTCTCCATTACCGACTACGGTGTCTTTGTCGAACTGGAAGAGGGCGTCGAGGGATTGGTCCACATCTCCGAGATGAGCTGGTCCAAAAAACCCAGGCATCCATCCAAAATGGTCGCCGTTGACGATGAAATAGAAATCAAGGTCCTCAAGGTCGAGGCCGAGACCAAACGGATATCCCTGGGCATGAAACAGCTGCAGCCCAACCCTTGGGACGTGGTTGAGGAGAGTTATCCGGTCGGGTCGGTCATTGAAGGAAAAATCAAGAACATTACAGACTTCGGTGTGTTCATCGGCATTGAAGAGGGCATTGACGGCCTGATCCATGTCTCGGATCTTTCCTGGACCGAGCGGATCAAACATCCTTCCGAGAAATACGCCAAGGGCGAAACCATCCAGGCGGTTGTTCTCAAGATCGACAAGGAAAACGAGCGATTTTCCCTGGGCGTCAAGCAGCTTGAGCCTGATCCATGGGTGGCGGCGGTCAACAAGTACCCCACCGGGACCACCATTGAGGGGACCATCACCAACGTGACCGATTTCGGTGTCTTTGTACAGCTGGAAGAGGGTATTGAAGGCCTGGTCCATATCTCGGAAATCAGCAAGGAAAAGATCGATACCCCGGCCGGTATGTTCAATGTCGGCGACACGTTGCAGGCGATGGTTATCAGTGTTTCCCCTGGTGACCGCAAAATTGCCCTGTCCATCAAGGCCCTGGAAGAGGGTGATGATGCTGAAATCCGTGAAGGATATGAACAGCAGAAACAGCAGACGCCCTCGGCGCCGTCAACCATCGGCGACCTTCTCAAAGCCGCTTCCGGGAACAGAGACGCTGAAGAGGAAGACAGGTAAGGCGTATCAACGTCCCAAAGCGACGCACAGCGAATTCACTCCAAACCTGCCGCCTGCCCGGAAGCTCCGGGCAGGCGGCAGCTCCAATGATGCTGAGGTAAAGATATATTATGCTTAAACGCGAACTGGTCAACAAGGTTTCCGCCCAACTTGACGGATATTACAAGAAAGATATCGCCCACGCGGTAGACCTCATTCTTGAAGAGATATCCAGGGCGTTGATCCAAGGAAGAAGGGTTGAAATACGCGGATTCGGCAGCTTTTCCGTTCGGACCCGAAAGCCGCGGACGACCAAAAACCCGAAAACCGGAAAAATCATGAACATTCCGGCCCGCAAGACCCTCCATTTTACCATGAGCAAATCACTCAAGGAGGCCCTGATCGACAAGGATCAGTGAGGTGGCTCAGCGAAACAGCGCCGTGTTTCCCTTGCCCTCGCGCAGAATCTCAGGCCGGTCATCCACCAGGGACACCACTGTGGAGGGACCGGCAACCATAGGTCCGCCGTCAATGACCAGGTCAACCTGGTTGCAGAACAGATCATTCACATCATAGCCGTCCCGG
The DNA here is from genome assembly GCA_024278495.1 of Deltaproteobacteria bacterium. Taxonomy (GTDB): domain Bacteria; phylum Desulfobacterota; class Desulfobulbia; order Desulfobulbales; family Desulfobulbaceae; genus UBA10518. Next base: position 7,522 of record JAJRTB010000266.1, on the reverse strand, counting down.
GGCACCTGCGCCTCCCCACCTTCGGGAGGCACGGCGCTGGTATTGAGAATGGGGTTGCCCATCAGCCTGATCAACTCCAGGCTGATGACGCAGTCAGGCACCCGGATACCAACGGTCTTCTGTTTGGTCATCATGATGCGGGGCACCATCTTGGTTCCGGCCAGAACAAAGGTGTAAGGACCGGGCAGGGTCTTGCGCATCAACCGGTAGGCGGTATTGCCCACGTGGCTGTATTCGCTGATGTCTTTCAAGTCTGAACAGAGAAAGCTGAAGGGCTTGTGCTTGGGCCTGCTCTTGATCCGATAGACCCGCTTGACCGCCTTCTGGTTGAAGATATCGCAGCCGATTCCGTACATGGTATCGGTCGGATAGCCGATAACCCCTCCCTTTTTCAACACCTCCACCACCTGGGCGATGAGCCGGGGCTGGGGGTTGACCGGGTTTATTTCCAGAAGCATTGCCATATATGGTCAGAGTCGCAGCGTGGTGAATTATCGTTGTGCTCGGCTGATGTTGACAGGTTTTTGCGCACTCGTCAATTATTGATGAATTCGTAAAAAGTCGAAAATCCTGGCTGAGCACTACGATAACTCAACCAGGTACAACGCTGAACCGTCGGTTTCGTGACTTTTTACGAAACCGACAATTATTCAGCATTCTATCATCACGGTAAGCGGTTTAATACATTCCTGAATCCGTGACGAAAATTTGTGGCTTTGGCAACTAACGATCACTTTCATCTGCACCGCGGGTGAACGCTCACGGATTCAGGACATTTTTTCATTGTACCCTGTGACTGGTTACGATTCAGGAGGCAATAAAGCAGGAAAGCACGGAAAAATCCACCAGAATTTTCCAGCGCCGCCTGAGCCGCCCCCTTCCCAGCCCGGAAAGCGAACCCGTTCATTTACCATTTTCTTTTGCTCCCCAACATGCTACATTGCGAGATAATCAGGACAGATCGTTCCTACACCGGAATCGACCCGTTCGACTGCTAAATCCGTACCAATCTACATGAAGAGGATTACCCCCCATGTTCGACAAGGACATTCCCCCGGCCTATACCTTTGACGACGTCCTGCTGGTTCCCTGCGCTTCCGAAGTGCTGCCCTCCGAGGTCTCCCTGGATACCAGGCTGACCAACACCCTTGATCTCAAGGCGCCCCTGATCAGCGCGGCCATGGACAGCGTCACCGAGCACCAGACCGCCATTGCCATGGCCCGTGAAGGCGGCATCGGCATCATCCATAAAAACATGAGCAGGGAGAGCCAGGCCACCGAGGTTGAGCGGGTCAAGAAGTCGGAATCCGGCATGATCATCGACCCGATAACGGTCACCGAGAACCAGTGCGTCGGAGAGGTGCAGACCATCATGCGCACCTACAGGATCTCCGGCCTGCCTGTCCTGCGCGGCGACAAGCTGGTCGGCATCGTCACCAACCGGGACCTGCGTTTTGTCTCTGACGACAACCTGCGGGTGAAAGACGTCATGACCAGCAAAAACCTGGTCACGGCGCCGGTGGGCATTGACCTTGAACACTCCAAGGCCCTGCTCCATGAACACCGCATCGAAAAGCTGCTGGTGGTCACCGACGAAGGCAACCTCAAGGGGTTGATCACCATCAAGGATATCGAGAAGATCAAAAAATACCCGAACGCGGCCAAGGACAGTATCGGCCGCCTTCTGGCCGCCGCTGCCGTCGGGGTCAGTCCCGATCTGCTGGAGCGGACCGAGGCCCTGGTCAACGCCCAGGTAGACGTGGTGGTGCTCGACTCGGCCCACGGCCATTCGGCCGGGATCATCCAGGCCCTGCGCGATATCAAAAGCGCCTGGCCGGACCTGCCGGTTATTGCCGGAAACGTTGCCACGGCCGAGGGGACCCGCGATCTGATAAAGGCCGGGGCCAACGCGGTCAAGGTCGGGGTCGGACCGGGCTCGATCTGCACCACCAGGATCGTCGCCGGCGTCGGTGTTCCCCAGCTCACGGCCCTGAAGAACTGTGTTGAAGAGGCATCGAAAAAAGGCATACCCGTCATTGCCGACGGTGGTATCAAGTACTCGGGCGATATCTGCAAGGCCATCGGCATCGGCGCGGACACGGTCATGGTCGGCTCCCTCTTTGCCGGCACAGACGAGACCCCGGGCGAGACGTTTCTCTTCCAGGGCCGCAAATACAAGGGCTACCGGGGCATGGGCTCCATTGGAGCCATGAACAGAGGCAGCAAGGACCGCTATTTCCAGGAAGGCTCCAGCGCTTCCAAACTGGTGCCCGAAGGCATTGAGGGCAAAGTGCCCTACCGCGGCCCGCTGTCCGAAATCATCTACCAGCTGCTGGGCGGCCTGCGCTCAGGCATGGGATATATCGGCGCCGCCTCCATCGGGGAACTGCACAAGCGGGCCCGGTTCGTCAGGATCTCACCGGCAGGCCTGCGCGAATCCCACGTTCACGATGTGATCATCACCCGGGAAGCACCCAACTACCGGACCGAAGGAATGTAGGATCAGATTCACCCTCCTGAAAAAACGACGGCCGCGCCTGGCCCAGATCAACCTCAGCACCGGGACCTGACCATGTCTGTACACACTGAAAAGATCATTATCCTGGACTTCGGATCCCAGACCACTCAGCTCATTGCCCGCCGTATCCGCGAGCAGAAGGTCTACAGCGAAATCCATCCCTTCAACATCTCCCTGGAACGGCTCAAGGAGCTGAACCCCTCTGGGATTGTTCTGTCCGGCGGTCCGGCCAGCGTCTACGACGAGGACGCGCCGGTCAGCGACCCTGCCATCTTTGAGCTCGGCCTGCCCATCCTCGGCATCTGCTACGGGGCCCAGCTGATGATCCAGCAGTTGGGCGGCCGGGTCGAAAAGGCCGAGCACCGTGAATTCGGCAAGGCCGATTTAAGCATCCAGTACACCGGCGGCATCTTTGCCGGGATGGAAACTCCGCCAGCCACCTACCAGGTCTGGATGAGCCACGGTGACCGGATCGAGGAGGCCCCCGGCTTTGAGGCGACCGCAACCAGCTGTCACTCTCCATTTGCCGCCCTGCGCCATACGAAAAAACCCTTTGTCGCGGTCCAGTTCCACCCGGAAGTCGCCCATACCCTGATCGGCAACGACGTGCTCAGGAACTTTATCTTTGATCTCTGCGGCTGCAGCCCGGACTGGACCATGCACTCGTTCATCGACGCAACCGTCCGGGAGATCAGGGAAAAGGTCGGTTCGGAACAGGTGCTCTGCGCCCTGTCCGGCGGAGTTGACTCTTCTGTGACCGCGGCGCTTGTGCACCGGGCCATCGGCGACCAGCTGACCTGTATCTACGTCAACAACGGTCTGATGCGTACCGGCGAGTCGGAAAGCGTGCTCAATTTTTTCCGGCAGAAAACCAATCTCCGGGTCATCGACGTGGACGCCACCACCTATTTCCTGAACGAACTCAAAGGGGTGGTTGATCCCGAGGAAAAACGTAAGCGGATCGGTTTCGGTTTTATCAGGATCTTCGAGGAAGAGGCGGGCAAGATCGGGGAGGTCAAGTTTCTGGCCCAGGGCACCCTGTACCCGGACGTGATCGAGTCGGTCGTTTTCCACGGCAAGGCGCCGATCAAGTCCCACCACAACGTGGGCGGGCTGCCGGAACGGATGAAACTTGATCTCATTGAACCGCTGCGGGAACTGTTCAAGGACGAGGTCCGGGAGCTGGGCCTGGAGCTGGGTCTGCCCGAAGAGGCTATTTTCCGCCAGCCCTTCCCCGGTCCCGGTCTCGGCATCCGGATCATGGGCGAAGTAACCGGCGAGCGGCTCAACATCCTGCGCCAGGCCGACGTGATCGTCCTTGAGGAGATGAAAAAATCAGGCTGGTACCGCAAGGTTTGGCAGTCGTTTGCCGTGCTGCTGCCCATCCAGACGGTCGGGGTCATGGGTGATGGCCGCACCTATGAAAACGTGATCGCCCTGCGCTCGGTGGACAGCCGGGACGCCATGACCGCAGACTGGTCCAGGCTGCCCTATGACCTGCTGGGCCGGATTTCCAACCGGATCATCAACGAGGTGCGCGGCGTCAACCGGGTGGTTTACGACATCTCGTCCAAGCCCCCCAGCACCATTGAGTGGGAATAAGGAAAGTGACGGCCGGAAATTTCAAGGCATAAAGAAGATGTGGAAGGTAACTGTTGACAAGGACAGGTGCAGCGGCTGCGGCGAGTGCGTCGACGCCTGCCCGGGAGAGGTGTACGACCTGAAAAACGGCAGGGCCGAGGTGGTCAACGCGGAGGAATGCCACGGCTGCCACACCTGCGAGGCCGTCTGCCCGGAAGACGCCTGCATCATCGAGGAGCAGTAATGAAGGGAAAGAATCATCATGGAACAGCTTGATCAGTACCTGAACCTTGGCAGGGAGTGGTTGCTTACCTACGGACCTAACCTGCTGGTCGCCCTGATCATCCTGATCGCGGGCCGCCTGGTGGTGAAGTGGGTCACCCGTCTCACCCGCAAGGCCCTGCGCCGCTCCGGCATGGACGACACCCTGATCCTCTTTCTGGACAAGCTGATCTACTACACCCTGCTGGTGGCCGTTGTCCTGGCCGCGGCCGACCAGCTGGGGATCAAGACCACCTCCTTTCTGGCCATCCTCGGCGCCGCCGGCCTGGCCGTGGGTCTGGCCCTGAAGGATTCCCTGTCCAACTTTGCCTCCGGCGTCATGCTGATCCTGTTTCAGCCCTTCCGGGTCGGCGACGTGGTGAGCACGGCCGGAGTCACCGGCAAAATCAGCTCTATCAGCATCTTCAACACCGTTCTGAACACGGCCGACAACCAGAAGATTATCGTGCCCAACAGCGCCATCACCAGCGATGTCATCACCAACATCACAGCCAACCCCACCCGCCGCCTCGACCTGGTTATCGGCATCGGCTATGATGACGACATCAGGACAGCCAAAGACATCCTGGAAGGAATCATCAGGGATGATAAGCGCATCCTGGATGACCCGGCCCCGACCATTGCCCTGGGCGAGCTGGGAGCCTCAAGCGTCGACCTCCTGGTCAGGCCGTGGGTCAGGACAGAAGAGTACTGGGACGTACGGGCCGACCTGCTGGAACGGATCAAGATCACCTTTGACCAGAAGGGCATCACTTTTCCCTATCCGCAGCAGGATGTCCATATGTACAGCCATACGTCCGGCTGACTCTCTTCTCCTGCGCTGCACCGACCTGGGGCCGTCGTGTTGACAGCTTTTTTTGCTTGACTTCTCAAATCTCCTCCCCTACAGTGTTATCAATTCGAAAATCGTAACACTTCACGACAGTCTCTCTCCTGAACCTGTCCGGACAGAGGCTGCCGCAGGGCCGACTTTTTTTATTATTCTTCAAGGAGGAGAAAACCATGCATATGGCAGACGCGCTTATTTCGCCCGCCGTCGGCGGCACCATGTGGGCCGCCACGGCCGGTTCCATCGCCTACTGCGCCCGTAAAGTCAACCTGGAGATGGATGATCGCAAGGTCGCGCTCATGGGAGTTCTGGGTGCCTTTATCTTTGCGGTCCAGATGATCAACTTCACCATTCCGGCCACCGGCTCAAGCGGCCATCTCGGCGGCGGCATGATCCTGGCTATTCTCCTGGGTCCGTATGCCGCCTTTCTGGTCATGTCATCCGTTTTGACGGTCCAGGCCCTGTTCTTTGCCGACGGCGGCCTGCTGGCCCTGGGCTGCAATATTTTCAATATGGCCTTCTTTCCCTGCTTTATCGCCTACCCCTTTATTTACAAGAAAATCGTCGGCGACTCTCCCACTGAGAAAAAGATCATAACCGGCGCCGTGCTTTCAGCGGTACTCGGGTTACAGATGGGCGCCTTTGGCGTGGTCCTGGAAACGGTCGCCTCCGGTATCTCCGAGCTGCCCTTCTCCACCTTTGTCATGCTGATGCAGCCGATCCACCTGGCCATCGGAATCGTGGAAGGCGTGGTGACCTCGGCCGTGGTCATCTTTGTCTGGAAGGCGCGGCCCGAGATCCTGCAGTACGCGATGAACGCAAAACCCCTGAAAGGTGTCCTCGTCAGAAACGTGGCCCTGGGCCTGCTGGCGGCCGCCCTGGTCACCGGCGGCGCGCTCTCCTGGTTTGCCTCCGCCCATCCGGACGGACTGGAATGGGCCATCCAGGGCGTTACCGGCTCACCCGAGTTGAGCGAACCGGAGCAGGGAATCCACGGAAATCTGGCAGCCCTGCAGGAAAAATCAGCCTTTATGCCGGATTACGGCTTCAAGGCCGGAACGGAAGAACCTTCCGAAGCGGCCGCAGAAGAGGCGCCCGAGCAGTGGCCTGCCGTCGACGCCGGCACCTCCACGGCCGGGTTGGTTGGCGGGTTGATCACCTTACTGGTTGCCGCCTGTATCGGCCTGTTGCTCAGACGCCGGAACCTGGCGACCTGAAATGTGCCGCCAGATACCGGGAAAGGCGCCCATGACCTTTCTTGAGCGTAACTTCCTGGACATACGGAACCTGGACCTCATGGCCCGGGGATCCAGCCTGGTCCACCGGCTGGATCCCCGGGCCAAATTGTTGACGACCCTGATCTTCATCGTCACGGTCGTCTCCATGGACAAGTACACCATTGCCCAGCTGATCCCGTTCGCCCTCTACCCCTTTGCCCTCACCGCTCTTGCCGGGCTGCCGGTCGGGTATTTTTTCAAAAAAATCCTGCTGGTCGCCCCCTTTGCCGTCCTGATCGGGCTGTTCAACCCCTTCCTGGACCGGACCATTCTGCTCCATATCGGCCCTTTGGGCATATCCGGCGGCTGGATATCCTTTGCATCCATCATGCTGCGCTTTACCCTGACGGTCGGCACCGCGCTTATCCTGATCGGCATCACCAGTTTCAGCGGTATCTGCCTGGCCCTGGAGCGATTCAAGGTGCCCAGGGTCTTTGTGGTCCAGCTCCTCTTTCTCTACCGCTACATCTTTGTCCTGCTCGACGAGGCCGGCCGCATGGCCCGGGCCCGGACCCTGCGTTCGCTTGATACGACCGGACCCGGTATCAAGACTTTCGGTTCCATGGTCGGCAACCTGCTGCTGCGGGCGACGGACCGGGCCGAACGGATCCATCTGGCCATGCTCTGCCGGGCCTTTGACGGCCGCATTCGCCTGATGAGCGAACCGGTCATCAGGGCCGTTGACATTTTTTTTATCCTGGGATGGTCAGCCCTTTTTCTCTTTTTGCGCTGCTATAACCTTTCCGAAATTATCGGCAACAGCGCCCTGGAGTTCCTATGAGTCACCATATCGTCAAGGCGGACGCGCTCTGCTACACCTACCCTGCCTCCGACTGCGGCATCCGGGATATCTCCTTTACCATCAGCCACGGTGAATCCGTGGCCCTGGTGGGGGAAAACGGGGCCGGTAAATCCACCCTGCTGCACCACCTGAACGGTTTTCTGGAGCCGACCAGCGGCTCGGTCCATATCGGTGACTATCCCATAACCCGGAAAAACCTGAAGGCGGTGCGCCGCTCCGTGGGCATGGTCTTT
>JAJRTB010000265.1 GCA_024278495.1 Deltaproteobacteria bacterium | reverse complement strand
ATAACGTCACCCGGGGCCATGATAATCAAACGTTCGATAAGGTTGCGCAGTTCCCGGACGTTGCCGGGCCAGGAATGGCGCATGAGCGCCTGCAGGGCGGTCTGGTCGATCTCCCTGCTGCCCAGTCCCTTGTCCTGGAACTGGGCAAGAAACTCTTCGACCAGGAGGGGGACGTCCTCGATCCGGTCCTTGAGGTCAGGCACGTGGATCGGAACCACGTTGAGCCGGTAGTAGAGGTCGGCCCGGAAGTTATCCTTTTCAATCTCCTCTTCCAGGTTCTTGTTGGTCGCGGCCAGCACCCGGACATTGACCCGGATGGTCTTGCTGCCGCCGACCCGTTCGAAGGTCTGCTCCTGCAGGATGCGCAGGACCTTGGCCTGGCTCTTCAGGCTCATGTCGCCGATTTCGTCAAGAAAGATAGTGCCGTTGTCGGCCTGGTCAAACTTACCCTGGCGCCGTTCCGTGGCCCCGGTAAACGCTCCTTTCTCATGGCCGAAAAGTTCGGATTCAATCAGCTCATCAGGAATGGCGGCGCAGTTGACCTCGATCATGGGCTTGTCCTTTCTGGTGGAAAGGGCGTGGATGTTCTGGGCCACCAGTTCCTTGCCGGTTCCGTGTCCTCCGAGGATCAGGACCGAGGCGTCGGTGGGCGCCACCCGCTCAATCTGTTCGCGCAGCCGGCTGATTGCCGGTGACTCGCCGGTCAGCCGGGTCCGGCGTGCGGAGATATCACGCAGGATTTTGTTTTCCCTCTCCAGCCGTGCCACGTGCAGGCCCTTGTTGACGGAGAGCATGGTCTTGTCATAGGACAGAGGCTTTTCTATGAAATCAAAGGCGCCGATACGGGTGGCCTTGACCGCGGTTTCAATGGTGCCGTGACCTGAGATCATGATCACAGGGATGTCGTGCCTGTCCTTAATTCTTTTCAGGGCTTCCATGCCGTCCATCCCGGGCATCCAGATATCGAGCAGGACCAGGTCCACCTCTTTTTTCTCGAGCAGGTCCAGTCCTTCTTCTGCGGAAGAGGCGGTCAGGGTTACAAATCCTTCGTCCGCCATGATGCCGGACAGGGAATCCCGTATCGACTCTTCATCATCTATGATCAGGAGTGTGTCTGCCATGTCCTTACCCGTATCTTCCGCGTTCATTATCTGCCGTTGGCCACGGATGTTGTAACCGTGGATGAAATTGTATCAGGTCTGCAGGGGGAGCTCAATAATAAACACGGCTCCGTGCGGCCTGTTGTCCCGAATGGCGATGGTGCCGTTATGTTCGGTGACGATGGTGTGGGCGATTGCCAGGCCGAGACCGGTGCCGGATTTTTTGGTGGAAAAGTAGGGTTCGAAAAGGCGCAGCTTGATGTTGTCCGGGATGCCCGGGCCGGTGTCCGCCACCGTGAGGACCAGGGTATTTTCCGAGTGATTGACCGAGAGTGTCAGGCTGATTTCCCCCTCTTCAGGCAGGACCGAGACCGCGTTGTCCAGCAGGTTGATGATGATCCGCTTCATGTGAACAGGATCAAAGGAAAATTCCGGAATCTCGTCACGGCACTCAAGGGGGAAACGTATGTGCTTATGCGCCTCCCGGTAGAGGACCAGGATATCTTCGATAATGGTGACCAGGTTGCCGGGCTTCTTTTTGACCTGGGGCATACGGGCAAAGTCGGAAAATTCGCTGACCAGGCGCTTGATTTCTTCAACCTGGTTGACAATGGTTCGGGTGCACTGGTCGAATATCTCCGCGTCATCGGTGATGGTTTCCATGTACCGTTTTCTGAGCCGCTGGGCTGAGAGCTGGATCGGGGTCAGGGGGTTCTTGATCTCGTGGGCGACCCTGCGCGCGACCTCCTGCCAGGCAGCCATGCGCTGGGCTTTTTCCAGCTTGGTCAGGTTGTCAAAGACAATAACATAGCCGATATGTTCCCCTTCTTCCTCCAGGCGGGTAATGTTGACCAGCAGGGAAAATGTTTCACCCTTGCGGACCGTGAGGCGCAGGTGGCGTTCCAGGGTCTGTTTGCCGGTCTCCCGCAGTTCTTTGAGAAAACTCTCCAGGATGGCGACATGGGGCCGGATCAGCACGTCATGGAAGTCACGGTTCAGGAAGTCTTTAGGGTTGATCCGCAGCAGTTCCTCGGCAAACTTGTTGACCGTGGTGATCTCGTTGCGCTCGTTTATGGCAATGACGCCGGCTGCCACGTTTCTGAGCACGGTTTCCATGTAATGGCGCCGCTGCTCGGACAGGATATTGCTCCTTTTCAGGGCCTCGTGGGCGTCTTCGAGTTTTCGTTTTCCGGTAAGCAGGTCAGCGGTCATCCGGTTGAACGAATCCACCAGCAGACCCATTTCGTCATCTGCCTCCTGTTCCAGCTGAAAGTCAAGCTCTCCCCCGGCAACCCGCCTGGTGGCGTCAGCGAGCTTCATGATGGGGCTGGTCAGACTGCGGGCAATGTAGAATCCAAACCAGATGGCGCCGAACAGGATGAGCAGCGTGATGATAAAAAGCATGATGATCAGGCTGATTTTGATCGGGGCCTTGAGCATGACCAGTTGCCGGTAGTCGTTGATGCCTTCTGAAATGGATTTCATCAGGGACAGCTGTTCAGCCGGGATAAGCAGGGTGGTGACCAGGAAGTAGGAGCCCCCGCCAGGTGAGCGCAGGGGGATAATGGAGCGGATCAGCTCTCCGGTGCCGGTCTCCTGGGTGATACTCTCGGGGGTTCCCTTTTCCCGGGCCAGGCGCAGGGCCTGGGTAGGGACGGCCGGAAGGTTTGTTGACAGGAGTCTCGGGCCGCGCAGGGCGACGATGTCCTTTGGGCTGTCATCCATGAGGGCCAGGGCGTCCGGTACCCCGGGCGGGGTGTTCTGCAGGACCCGGACAAAAACCTGCTCCACAGCAACCGGGCTGGTGAAATCAAGTTCCTCCCGCTCCAGGGTGCCTGCCATCTGAAAGCCCATGGTTTCAGCTTCAATCTCGGTCTGGTGAAAGACCGTGCGTGCCAGTTTGAGCGAGGATTTGAGCGAGTCTTCAACATTGGTGTTGAACCAGTAATCCATGGAGGTGGAGACAAAACTGAGGGCAATCAGAAAGAGCAGGGCCGTGGGAACGAAGGAAAGGGAGACAAAGGAGACGACCAGCTTGGTGCGCAGCTTGCTGCCGATAATATTGAGCCGCCGCTCAAAGACGAGCTCAACCAGGTTACGCAGTACCAGGTAGAGCATGAGCAGAAGCAGCAGCCCGTTTATGTTGATCAGGGCAAAGATGAGGATGGTGCTGCTTAAGGGCAGGGAAAAGGTCCCTTTGAGCAGGAACCGCTGCAGCAGCACCAGGACCGGAATAAGGGCGCAGCAGACGATGATGACATAGCGGATATACCGTCGTTTCTTCAGGCGCTGTTCAGGTGTGAGCATGGGGTTTGGCAGCTATCTCTATCATCAATACTTGAATTCTATGGTTCGCCAGTCGGTTTCAAAGTTCCACAGGGAAACAAAGGGGATGAAATAATGCATGTTCATGGGGAGGATTTTTTCGGCCAGGGTCGCCTTGACATGCAGGGCGTACGGCGCGTCCGGTTCCAGCTCGTCCCGGCGGTAGACTCTGATTCCACTCAGCTCGGTCATGGTCTCGATGGCCTGGTCCAGGGAACCGGTCGTGACCGGCGCGTCTGGCTGCTCAGACAGGGTCACCGTGTACTTCTCCTTGAGTGGATCATAGGTCAGGGTATGCTTCAGCGACATCTCGACCAGGGTGGAGTCAAACCAGTTGCCGACGATTTGTTCAAGCTTGATCAGAAAGGTAAAGGAGACCGGGATACCGTTTCGGACGCCCTCGATCATTTCCGGAGTGAATCCGTTTTTGATGGTGCAGAACAGGAGCAGGTGGGTCTGCGAGGTGGTGATCAGAAAATCTGAAATATTCGGGGCGTCCTCATCTTCCGCGACAACCGGATGCGGCAGCAGCAGGAGGAGGATGAGCAGGACAGCGCTCACCAGCAGGGAAAAAAATGATTTCATACGATAGAAGCCCCAATGCCTGCATCAGGCGGAACATCAAACATGATACGCTTGAAAAAAATCATAAACACCGGCCGGGCAGTATGGTAAATCTGTGGGGCACAATGCCGATCCGACCAAAATGGTCAACGTGGCCGGGGCATGTTGTCATCAGTCTGTTTTCTCCTGTCCCGTCAAGGAACTATGCATCCCGAAACTTCTAATTTTACTCCATGTTGCTCCCTTTGTCCATATAATCGGTGATTCTGGCCTCCGGAATATTCCCGGCCGGGCCGTGATCCTGTTTTTCTCCAGCCGGCGGTTTGACAGAGCGGTCCGCACCCTCTATAGTGTAAACGCTCACGTGATGTCCAACCATCCGTTTTTTCAACCACAATGGTGTAAGCGCTCCCTATAGTCGCTCCCACCTCTTTCCGTCAGGGGTGTTCTCCGGATTGCTTCCCCGCGGGCCCGGACAGGAACGTGACGCCTTTGACCGGCGGGAAAACATGACAGGAAAGGAACGTAAGCGCTCACAGGGCGCCTCGCTTTTGAACGATCAGTCCGGCTTGCAGAGCAATCAGTACGCTGCGCCGAACTGCCTGTCCAAAATCAAAAACACCCTGTGAAAACTTACAAGGTTACGGTTTTATACTTTTTTTTATTTTACCCGGTGATTAGTTACAAAGGAACAGCTATGAGCAAGACAGTCCTGATAACAGGCGGCTGCGGTTTTATCGGGGTCAACTTTGTCCGCCTGGTTCTTGAGACCCGGCCCGACTGGCAGGTCGTCAACCTTGATAAACTGACCTACGCGGGTAACCTGGAAAGCCTGCGGGACGTGGCGGACCATCCCCGTTACACCTTTGTCAGAGGTGATATCTGTGATCAGGCCGCGGTTGAGCGCCTCTTTACCGAGCATGCCATTGACACGGTCGTCCATTTCGCGGCTGAATCCCATGTGGACCGGTCCATTACCGGGCCGGCCGATTTTATCCGGACCAATGTCTTCGGCACCTTTTCCCTGCTCGAGGCGGCCCGGAACAGGTGGCTGAACAATGGCGCCTCGCCGGTTGAACAGTGCCGTTTCCTCCATGTCAGCACCGATGAGGTGTACGGCTCCCTGGGGCGGACGGGTTTTTTCACGGAAACCACCCCCTATGATCCCCGTTCACCCTATTCGGCCAGCAAGGCCTCGTCAGACCACCTGGTCCGGGCCTACTTCCATACGTACGGGTTGCCGGTTCTGATCACCAACTGTTCCAACAACTACGGCCCCTACCAGTTTCCCGAGAAACTGATTCCGCTCGTGATCAACAACGCCCTGGCCGGACGGGAGCTGCCGGTGTATGGTGACGGCGGCAACGTGCGGGACTGGCTCTATGTCCGAGATCATTGCGAAGCCGTTATCCGGGTTCTTGAGCAGGGTGCGGCCGGTGAGTAGTACAACATCGGCGGTCATAATGAAAAACGGAACCTTGAGGTGGTTGAACTGCTCTGTGACATTCTTGACCGCAGGGTCGGACCGCTTGATTCGGGTATGCCGCGGCGTTCCCTGATTACCTTTGTCAGGGATCGCCTGGGGCATGACCGGCGCTACGCCATTGATGCCGGCAAGATTGCCGGTGAGCTGGGCTGGACGCCGAAGATGACCTTTGAGCAGGGTATTGAAAAGACGGTTGCCTGGTACCTGGAGAACAAGTCGTGGATGGATTCCATTGTCAATGGATCCTACCGGGAGTACTACGTACAGATGTACGGGAACCGCGGCTGAAGATCAACACAACAAAGCGGATGGAGATGAAGGTTATTCAGACGGAAATAGAAGATGCGCTGATCATCGAGCCCAGGGTTTTTGGCGATGAGCGGGGGTTTTTCTTTGAGAGCTTCAATGAACGGGTGTGGCGGGAGCGGACCGGGCTCACCACAACCTTTGTCCAGCATAACCATTCCCGCTCGGCCCGGCATGTCCTGCGCGGCCTCCACTATCAGATACAGCAACCCCAGGGAAAGCTGGTCCGGGTGGTGAGCGGCGAGGTCTTTGACGTTGCCGTTGATATCAGGAAAAGTTCCGCCACCTTCGGTCGCTGGGTCGGGGTGCGCCTGTCCGCTGAAAACAAACGGCAGTTCTGGGTTCCGGAGGGGTTTGCCCACGGTTTTGTCGTTCTCTCGGAAACGGCTGACTTTCTCTACCTGACCACCAGTTTCTACGCGCCGGAACATGAGCGGGCCATTGCCTGGAACGACCCGGATCTGGGCATTGACTGGCCTGTCCGGGGAGAACCTGTTCTGTCGGCCAGGGACCGCCAGGCACCTCTGCTCAGGGATGCCGAGGTGTTCGGGTAGTTGGCGGGTCAGTAAAATCGCAGAGTTGCAAACCCTGTGACGAGTTACGTTGGCGGAGCTGTTTCTGACTGCGTCACCGGGTCATGTATATCTCAAACCATTTTCCGTTGACCAGAAAGTGGGTGTAGATTGAGAGTACATAGCCCAGGGCGATGACCGGGGTCCACTTGAGATGGCCGAAAAAAGTGTAGTGGCCGCGGGCCTGGCCCATCAGGGCCACGCCGGCCGCTGAACCGATGGAGAGCATGCTGCCGCCCACCCCCGCGGTCAGGGTGACCAGGAGCCACTGGCCCTGGGACATGTCCGGGAGCATGGTCAGCACGGCAAACATGACCGGGATATTGTCGACTATGGCGGAGAGCACTCCGACCATGGCATTGGCCGCTGTCGGTCCCCAGCCGGTGTACATGACATGGGACAGGTTGCCCAGGTAGCCTATGAAACCCAGCCCGCCCACGCAGAGTATCACGCCGTAGAAGAACATCAGGGTGTCCCATTCGGCCCGGGCGATTTTCCTGAAAATATCAAAAGCCACCGTGTCGCCCAGGGTCTCCTGGGCCTTTTCCGGATCGTACCTGACGTGTTTCCGGGCATATTTTTTGTGGGTGACTTTCAGGTAATACCCGAAAAATTTCAGGTAGGCCAGACCGGTCATCATGCCGACCATGGGCGGCAGGTGCAGGAAGTTGTGAAAACCGACCGCGGTGAGTATGGTCAGGCCGAACAGCCCCATGACGACCTTGCCGCCCCGCTTGATGGAGACCGCGACATCGCAGGCCGCCGGCCTGGTTTTGGGGATGGCAAAACTCATGATGAAGGCGGGAACCACCCAGTTGACCAGCGACGGGATAAGGAGAACGAAAAAGTCCTGAAAGGCCAGGATTTTTTTCTGCCAGACCATGAGGGTGGTGATGTCGCCAAAGGGGCTGAAGGCGCCGCCGGCATTGGCGCCGACCACGATGTTGATACAGGCCAGGCCGACAAAGCCGGGCTGGTCCTTGCCGATAGCCATGACCACCGCGCACATTAAGAGAGCCGTGGTCAGGTTGTCGGCTACCGGTGAAATGACAAAGGCCAGTATTCCCGTCACCCAGAACAGCATCCGGTAGGACATGCCGGAACAGACCAGCCTGGCGCGCAATGTTTCAAAGACATTGCGTTCCTCCATGGCGTTGATATAGGTCATGGCGACCAGCAGGAAGAGAAAGAGCTCGGAAAACTCCAGGATATTGTGGCGAACGGCAATCTCTGCCGCGTGGGGCATGTCATGGGCCGCGTATATCCAGGCGATTGCGCCCCAGATCAGGCCGGCGGCAAGCAGGACCGGCTTTGATTTGCGCATGTGGGTGAACTCTTCGAGCATGACCAGCGAATAGGCCAGGACAAAAATTGCCAGCGCGAAAAAACCGACAAAATGTCCGGTCAGGTCAAGCTGTTCTCCTCCGCTTGCGGAAGCAAGGGCTGTTCCGGTTGTGAACAGGAGAAAAAAAACAGGGAAAAATGACTTGGCCAATACCTTCATCGAAGCATCTCCTTTGTAATGGGACAGCTCTGTCTTTTCGACCTCAATGGTGTAAACGCTTACGTTTCCCGGGCTGTGCGCACGAACGCGTTACCGGCGCTCTACCATTCCATCCGCAGAATATTGTCCAGGGCACTGACCCGCGCTATCTTTACCCTGACAGTGTCTCCCGGGTCAACAGGAAAGGCACGGTTTGGGGGCAGGTCCACGTCAAAAAGACAGTCATGCAGGAGCAGGTTGATCCGCTTGGGTCCCCGGTTGGTGACCAGGGCGCTGACCCGGTCCCCCTGGAATTGCTCCAGGTAGCGCAGGATCCAGTAGCGGTGGCGCTGCTGCCTGACCGCTCCGGCCCGGGACAGGTTGCGGTTGATTGACGAGATAAACTCGTGACACTGGTTGTCGGAGAAGAGGATTCCCCTGCCCCGGATCAGGTTGTTGATCTGCATTTGCATAACCATATCAAGGAAACGCCGGATCGGTGAGGTGATCGTGGTATAGCAGGTCAGGCCCAGGCCGCTGTGGGCCT
>JAJRTB010000264.1 GCA_024278495.1 Deltaproteobacteria bacterium | reverse complement strand
TGGTCTCCATCTGGTAGGGTTCGGGCAGCTCGGTCTTCTGGGCCCTGGTAACGGCCATGCGCACATAGTCCTCACCCATCTCCTGGACAAACTCATCAACACCCTCGGCAGACTCATCAGACGTTTCTGCTACCGCTTCATCGGATCCTTCTCCGGCAGGCCTGGCAACGTCAGCAGCTGCCCAGGCTACCTGCTCGCGAATATTGCCGCGCACGGTGATGGTATTCTCGCCGAAATCAAACTCCTTCTGCATGACCCGCGGCGAGCAGGCGCAGACTACTATGGTGTTCACACCGTTATCAGCGATATCCTTTTCAATGAGAGCCCTGCCCTCGGCGCCGCAGAGGCAGGAGTGATCCTGCATCTCCATGCCGGATTCGGACGCCGCGCTTTTGAGCGCGTCAACATCCAAGGCGTCTCCGATACCACATCCAGTACAAAGATATGCTCCATATACTTTATCCATTGACCTACCTCCTATCTTCCGATCTGAATTGCTTTGAGAGCAGCTGCAGTCGAAGACTGGGCGCTGGTGTACACGTCAGATACCTGCCTGGCGCAACCGGCGGCAACCTGACCCTGATCGGCATCACTGACGACAAAACCGTTCCCGTCCATCTTCACCCCAAGCGCTTTCCCCTGGTCGCCAAGTGCGGGCTGCATGCCGGTAGCGAGAACGCACATGTCGACCTTCTGCTGAATCTTGGCGCCGGTTACTGCATTCTCAGCCACAACGGTTACGCCGCCGTCTTCTTCGGCTATGATATCGGCAACCTTGCCCTTGATAAACTGAGCCTTTTCATCCGCCATCAGTTTCTCGCGGAAATGCTCATACTTACCAGGGGTACGGAGGTCAATGTAAAAGACATAGATCTGGGCGTCAGGATAGCGCTCCCGAACGTAGGTCATCTGCTTGAACGTTGCCATGCAGCAGATGTAAGAACAGTATTCGAGGTGATTCTCATCACGGGAACCGGCGCACTGGACAAAGGCGATGGACTCAGGCTCACTGTTGTCGCCGGGACGAACAATCTTGCCGCCGGTGGGACCGTTGGGAGCAGCCATCCGCTCCATCATCATGTTGGTGATAATGGCGGAGGAAGAGTTGACCTTGAGATTGTCAAGCTTGTTGGCATCATAGGGATTCCAGCCGGTTGCCCAGACAATGGATGAGACGTTGACGGTCACGGTCTCGGGCTGCATGTCCAGGTCAATGGCGTCGTATTTGCAGGCGCCCTTGATTGCATCAAGACAATCGGCTGAGCAGGCATCCTTGGCCAGAACGTAGCGGCGCGGGAAGGCCATCTCATGCGGCAGATAGATCGCCGTCGTCTTATCCATGCCGAAGTTGAACTCATTGTCAATCTCATCAGTGCAGACCCGGGCGCACTCGCCACAGGCCGTACAGTTGGAGTTGACGTAGCGGGGAGCAATCTCAAGCTGAACCTCGTAATTACCGGCCGAACCGGTCACAGACTTCACCGTGGTCATGGTATAGGTCCGTACACGGCGGTTGTCCTTCACGCGCCTGAAATTAATCTCAAGTCCACACGTCGGGGGACAAAGTTTGGGGAAATACTGGTTGAGCTGGGCAACCCTGCCACCGAAGTAAGGGTTTTTGTCAATAAGATAGACATCGTTACCGACCTCGGCAGCCTCAAGCGCGGCTGTCAGACCGCTGATACCGCCGCCCACAACCAATACAGCACCAGTTCCTGCAGTGTCACTCATGCCAAACCTCCATTTATGCTTGTATTGATAAAACGTTTTTTTGTTTCAATTGATACGAGTCACAATCACCTAGCAGTCACTCGGGTCAACTCAGCCAAAAAAACACAAAATACTAAAAATCTCCAGACCCCTTGCGGGGCCTGGAGATTTGATACGCGTCAATCAGTCTCTTGAACTGATCAGATCCACGGGTCGGTCTCAATGATATTGATACACTCGACCTTCTCGCACTTCCACTCCTGAGTCTTGGGATCAAAGGTGGAGTTAACAAACGCCTTCCAGTTCTCGTCATCACAGGTCGGGTAATCAGACCGGTAATAGAAGCCCGGGTAACGGGATTCCTTACGGAACTCGATATGACGGATATGGGTCTCGACACACCAGATACGGTGGTAATTCTCCCATGCCCGAAGGAGTTCGTGCAGGTCGCCAGCGGCCATTTTATCTGCGTCCTCACGGAGCATCTCCAGCAGGTCCAGACAGATATTGAGAAGCTTGCCGGAAGTCATGTAGTAGGTGGCAACACCGCCGCCGTACTCATCGGTGGCCTTCATCAGGCGCATCATGATACCTGCAGGCTTGCAGTAGTTGGGGTTGACATCCTGGTGCGTTGAGGCGCCAACATGCTCATGATACCGCTTAACCGGTGCGTAGATCTCATCAGCAAGCTCCTGCGGAGTCTGGGCAAGCTCAGGCTGGAAATCAGCGTTGTCGCGACAGTACTTGACCATCTGCTTGGCAACAATACGACCTTCGGCATGGGAACCGGAGGAGAACTTGTGACCGGAAGCGCCAACACCGTCACCGGCGGTGAACAGACCGTTTACCGTGGTCATGCGGTTGTAGCCCCACTTGTACTGATGCGAACGGGGACCGTCAACGGTCGGGACCCAGTCCTCGTCAGGGCCGGAGGTCCAGATACCACAGCAACCGGAATGGGAACCGAGCATATAGGGCTCTGTGGGCATGATTTCAGAGCCGATCTTTTCGGGCTCGATGTTCATGCCGGCCCACAGACCAGCCTGGCCAACGGACATGTCAAGGAAGTCTTCCCAGGCCTCGGACTCGAGATGCTTCCAGAATTTCTTGACGGACTTCTCATCCATACCGGCTTCGCGACGCTCATCCAGGAAGGCGTTCAAAGCGACATCGGTAGCCATGTAAATCGGGCCACGTCCAGCCTTCAGCTCGTTGAGCATCAGGTGGTTACGCAGACAGGTCGGGGTGACGGCGGAGGCGCCGTACGGCATGTACTTCTCAAGCTCTTCCTTGACTGAGTCGCTGTTGGCGTAGAACTCACCAAGGCCATTCTGTACCTTGGCCTTGAACAGCAGAAACCACGCGCCGACAGGACCGTAACCGTCTTTGAAGCGGGCCGGGGTGAAGCGATTTTCCATCATGGTCAGGGTAGCACCGACCTGGGCACACATCGTGTAGGTGGAACCAGCGTTCCATACCGGGTACCATGCACGACCCTTACCTTCACCGGTTGACCGGGGACGGAAGATGTTAACCGCGCCGCCACAGGCTACCAGGGCAGTCTTGCACTTGAAGACATGTACTTTATTTTCACGGGTGGAGAAACCGACGGCACCGGCAATGGTGTTCTCCCGGTTCTTGTCAAGCAGCATCTTGACGATGAAGATACGCTCAAGACAGTTCTCCTCACCCAGCGCTTTCTTGGCTGGCTCGGCCACGATGCACTTGTAGGACTCACCGTTGATCATGATCTGCCACTTACCGGTCCGCACCGGGGTACCGCCTTCGCGGAGGGTCGGAGCGGGCTTGGCGCCGTCCAGGTTCTCGCCGTTCTCATCTTTCTTCCAGATGGGCAGACCCCACTCCTCAAACAGCTTGACCGACTCGTCCACGTGACGGCCAAGATCATAGATAAGGTCCTCACGAACAACGCCCATCAGGTCGTTACGCACCATCTTGACATAGTTCTCAATCGGGTTCTCACCGATATAGGTGTTGATGGCGGACAACCCCTGGGCGACAGCGCCGGAACGTTCCATGGACGCCTTGTCCACCAGGGTAATCTTCATCCCTTCCGGGGCCCACTTTTTGATCTCGAACGCGGTACCGCAGGCGGCCATGCCACCACCAACGATCAGCACATCACACTCGTGCTCCTGGATCTCAGGGTTCGGAACCGCAGCCAGCTCACCTCTCGGCTTATTCGGTAATGCCATAATTTCTGTCTCCTAAATAAATTACAGATTATTTTATAACTTTTGTTCGATTCAAACGATAAAAAAAGAATTATGCCGTTTTCTGCGGCGTGGGCAGTTCGCCCTCAAGCAGCAGACGCTCATCATCGAGGTTCTCACCCCGCTCACCGGCATATTCGTTGGCAGCACCCTCGGCCGTCGTACGGATGGGGAACTTGAAGCGCTTGATATTGCCGTTACGGAACTTCACGGTCCACATGATGGAATCAGAACTCCGCATGGGATGAACCTGACCACCCATGGGCACGAAGTCATCATATCCGCGTACCATGATTGCGCCCTGCGGGCAGATCTTTACGCAAGAGTAACACTCCCAGCATGCATCAGGCTCCTGATTGTACGCTTTCATCTCCTCGACGTTGAGGACCATGAGATCGTTAGGGCAGATGTACATGCAGGCGGTCTTGTCACCACCCTTGCAACCATCACACTTTGAAGGATCTACAAAACTTGGCATTAAACTACCTCCTCACTTGGATTTTCCTTTATGACCCTGCCCGTGCAGAGCCATTACAGTTAAAACTCAACAAAAAAAATCACCGTGTACCATCATGATCACCTGAAGCACAGGGCAATTTGATCGACCAGGATGACCAATACTGTAACCCAGTGTTTATCCGTCTATTTTTGAATCCGCCAAGCGCCGCAAAAATAAATGAACAGTCACTCAGTTCTGGTCGAATAAACCTTATAATGAGATGGGCGGGCAAAGTCAAGAAAAATCGTCCGCTCCCGCGAGCCGAAAAAGGGAGGCAGGGCAACCGCTCAATCACTCTTTGTAGGAGGTTCGAACCAGCACCTCCCTGGGACGGGAACCGTCTGACGGACCCACGATTCCCTCACGCTCCATCATCTCGATCATCCTGGCGGCCCGGTTATAGCCGACCCGTAATCTCCGCTGGACCATGGAGATGGATGCCTGCCCGGTTTCCGTCACCACGGCCACGGCCTCATCATACTTTTCATCATAGTCCCCGGCCTCACCGTTGTCGCCTGTCCCTTCTTCCTCAACCACCTCCAGGACCGAGGCGTCATATTCCGCCTTGCCCTGGCGCCTGATAAATTCGTTAATCCGCTCTGTTTCATCCTCAGAGATAAAGGCGCCGTGGATACGCTGCAGCTTGGATGCGCCAGGGGGGAGAAACAGCATATCGCCGTCACCGAGCAGATGCTCGGCTCCGCTCCTGTCGAGAATAGTGCGCGAGTCCACCTTGGAGGAAACCTTGAAGGAGATTCTGGTCGGGAAGTTGGCCTTGATCAGGCCGGTCAGGACATCAACCGAGGGACGCTGGGTGGCCAGAATGATATGCATGCCCGCGGCCCGTGCCATCTGGGCCAGGCGGGCAATGGAACTCTCCACATCCTTGGAGGCCACCATCATCAGGTCGGCAAGCTCATCAACAATAATGACAATATAGGGCAGCTTGTCCACGTCATCAAGCTCGTTGTACGAGTCAAAGGACTTGACACGCTTTTCCTCCAGCAGCCGGTACCGTCGCTCCATCTCCCTGACCGCCCAGAGCAGGGCTCTGCTTGCCATCTTGGGCTCCACCACCACCGGATGCAGGAGGTGGGGAATATCCTCGTACACAGACAGCTCGATCCGCTTGGGGTCGATCATCAGAAGCCGCACCTCTTCCGGCGTCGCCTTGAACAGGATCGAGGCGATAAAGGCATTGATCGCCACTGATTTGCCCGCACCGGTAGCCCCGGCAATGAGCAGATGCGGCATCCGGGTAATATCGGCTACCACGGGCCGGCCAATCACATCCAGCCCCAGGGCCAGACTGAGGCGCGAACTGGAGTCCCGATATTTTTCGGTCATCAGGATATCACGCAGGTAAACGGTCTTGCGCTTGGGATTGGGGATCTCGATCCCCAGGGCGGCCTTGCCTGGGATAGAACCGACTATCCGCACCCGATCCGCCCTGAGGGCCATGGCAAGGTCATCAGCCAGGTTAACGATCTTGTTGATCTTGACTCCGGGAGCCGGGGCATATTCATAGGTGGTCACCACCGGACCGGGCGAGATACCGGTCACCTCACCGGACACTCCGAAGTCGGCCAGCTTGGCTACCAGGGCCTGGCTGACTGTGTAGTAATAATCCTTGTCCACCTCGATATCTTTCTGATCGTAGCGCTCAAGCAGAGACAGGGGCGGGGGCCGGTAAGCGCCTGTACCGGAAGGCTTCAGGGCCATCTCCAGGCCGCCCTCCTCCTCGTCGAGCTGCCTGATCCGGACCGGCTCATGCACGGCCGGAACACTGGGGGCATGCGTCTTCACTTTCGGCGCCGCGGCAGCGGAACTGTCTGAAACCTTTGGTTCACGCCCCTTGCGGGCAGCCGTTATCCCGGTGCTTTTGGCAGGGAGCTTTTTTGGAATCTTCCTGCCCACGTCCGTGGCTTTTGACCAGAACCACCTGGACGTGCCCAGAGGAGAAAAACGCACCGCCGCCATCAGGGAGAAGACCAGCACCAGCAGCAGAAGAAGGGTCGAACCGACCCCGCCCATGACCCGGCCCAGCAACTCCCAGATCAAGTCTCCCAGGTAGCCGCCCGGGCTGATAAATTCCGGCGGCACCAGAATCCTGTCAATGGTGGCGAACAACCCGGTTCCGGACAGGAGAATTCCACTGATGCCGGCCACCACGTAGGGCAGACGGTTGACCGTCACCCCGGGCATAAAGACCGCTACCGAAGTGTACAAAAGGATAGCGACCGGAAAAAAAGCGCTCAGGCCGAAGAAACTGAAAAGGTAATGGGCCAGGTAATGGCCGATGGTGCCGCACCAGTTGGCTACGGGATCCTGCAAAGCAGGATCAGGTCCGAGCAGCGGCCGGACGTAGCTGATCAGACAGAGCAGGACAAAGAGGGCCAGAAACAGGGTAAAAAGGGCGATGATCTCGTTGTGAAACCGTGATTTTTTCTTTTTCGGCAGGGGCATGTTCAATCAAGGTCGGCCGGCTGAATGATCTCTTTCTGCACTGCGTCCAGGATACCGTTGATAAAGGCGACAGAGTCGGTGCTGGAGAACTGCTTGGCAATCTCCAGGGCCTCGTTTATGGCGACCCGGGCCGGCACATCGTCACTGTGCAGCATCTCGTGTACGGCTATCCGCAGAATATTGCGGTCTACCAGACTCATCCGCTCAAGGCGCCAGTTCTTTGAGTGGGCCGCCAGCAACCGGTCCGTCCCGGAGCGGTTGAGACAGACGCCGCGGATCAGTTCCCGGGCGTACGCCAAGGTGGTCTTACCGGTCTCAAACGATTGGCAAAACTGTTCAATTTCCCGCTCCAGGGCGGTATGATCATCAGACAAACCCTGGAAGTCATGACCATAGAGAAACTGCAGGGCAATCACCCTTGATTTTCGTCGTGTACCCATGATTGTTGATTGCCGCCGGTCGCCGGGGAGGCAGAGGAGGTTACAGGGCAACCATCAGATTGATCATCTCAAGCGCCCCTATTGCCACTTCCGCCCCCTTGTTGCCCGCCTTGGAACCGGCCCGCTCAATGGCCTGTTCAATGGTCTCGGTGGTCAGCACGCCAAAGAGAACAGGGACACCGCTGTCGAGCATGACCTGGGCAGTACCCTTGGCCACCTCACCTGCGACATAGTCAAAATGGGGCGTGGCGCCGCGGATAACGACCCCGAGGCAGATAACCGCGTCATATTTTCCGGAGCGTGCCATCTTCTGCGCCACCAATGGGATCTCAAAGGCACCCGGCACCCTGGCCACATCAATATCGTCGCCCCTGACGCCGGAGCGGACCAGGGCATCAAGAGCGCCGTCCAGAAGTTTTTCCGAAATAAACGAATTGAACCGGGCCACTATTATCGCCAGTTTTTTACCCTCGCCCCGCAGATCACCTTCAATATACTTTGCCATAACTCTCCCTGCCAATTATTTATGAGTTCACAAAAACTTGTCAACATCAGCCAAGCACAACGATAATTCAACCCGCTGCAACGCTGATCCGTCGGATTCGCGTTTTTTGCGAATCCGACAATTATTCATCAGCCTGAATTTTTCAACCACAATGGCGCAAGGGCTTTCAGGGGCCGAGGAATCAGGGATCCCCTGAAATATCTTTAAGAGACGCCTCCCCGTACAGCTCCAGGAGATGCCCCATCTTGTCACGCTTGGTCTTCATATACTCCTTGTTCTCGGGCTCAGCCACCATCTCTATGGGAAACCGGTCCACCACCTCAAGACCGTACCCCTCCAGGCCGACAATCTTCTTGGGGTTGTTGGTCAGAAGCTGCATTTTGCGCACCCCGAGGTCACGCAGAATCTGGGCGCCGATCCCGTAATCACGCAGGTCCGGTTTGAAGCCGAGCTGGACATTCGCCTCGACCGTGTCCAACCCCTCCTCGTCCTGCAGGGTATAGGCCTTGAGCTTGTTGACCAGGCCGATACCGCGCCCTTCCTGGCGCATGTAGAGGATCACACCTGTCCCTTCCTGGTCGACCATCTGCATGGCGGCGTGAAGCTGGGAACCACAATCGCAGCGGGCCGAGCCGAATACGTCGCCGGTCAAACACTCGGAATGAACCCGGACCATAACCGGCTTTTCCGGATCAATCTCGCCCTTGACCAGGGCCACATGCTCGTAGCTGTCCACATCGTTGGTATAGACAATAGCCCGAAACTCACCTGCATGGTAGGTGGGCAACCGCGCCTGGGCGGCCCGGTGCACCAGGGTGTCCTTGCGCACCCGGTAGGCCACCAGGTCGGCTATTGTGGCAATCTTGAGATCATGCTCAGCCGCGAATTTTTCCAGATCGGGCATCCGGGCCATGGTCCCGTCATCGTTCATGATCTCGCAGATGATGCCCGCGGTCCGCATACCGGCCAGCCGGGCCAGGTCAACCGACCCTTCGGTCTGGCCGGTGCGGACCAGTACCCCACCCTTGCGCGCCCTGAGCGGAAAGACATGACCGGGACTGATGATATCGCTCGGCCTGGCGTCCGGGGCAACGGCCGCTTCAATGGTCCGGGCCCTGTCCGCGGCCGAGATACCGGTTGTCACGCCGGTACGCGCCTCAATACTGATGGTAAAACCCGTGCCGTACGGCGACTTGTTGTCGCGCACCATCATGGGCAGCTCCAGCTGCTCGATAATATCCGGGCTCATGGCCAGGCAGATAAGTCCACGACCGTGGGTCGCCATGAAGTTGATCGCCTCCGGCGTCACGGCCTCGGCGGCCATGCACAGATCCCCTTCGTTTTCCCGGTCCTCGTCATCAACCAGGATGATCATCTTGCCGGCCTTGATATCTTCAATTACTTCTTCTATGGGACTGACTGCCATTTTCCTTGCTCCTTCCTCCCCGGCGGCGCCTACGCGTTCCGCAGGAAACCGTGTTCAGCCAGAAAGGCGGTATTGATCGGGCCGGCGCTGTCCGTATCCATTGACCGGTCCGCCAGCAGTTTTTCAACATATTTCCCTATGATGTCAACTTCAATGTTCACCGCATCACCGCTACGCAGCTCGCCCAGGGTTGTCACTGCCAGGGTATGGGGAATTACGGAAACGGTAAAGCTCCCGCCCTCCTGGGCATTCACCGTCAGGCTGACCCCGTTGACGGCGATGGAACCCTTTTCAATAACATATTTACACAGGGAACGGGACAGGGAAAAGGTAAACAGGGTAAAATCGCCCTGCTGCCGCCGCTGCTCGACCCGGCCCAGGCCGTCCACGTGGCCGCTGACCAGGTGGCCGCCGAGCCGGTCTTTCAAACAGAGAGCGCGCTCAAGATTGACGCGGTCGCCGACGCCAAGTCTGCCCAGAGTGGTGCGGGACAGGGTCTCAGGCGACACATCGACCAGAAAACGGTTACCGCGGATCTCCCGGGCGGTCAGGCACACGCCGTTGACAGCAATGGACTCGCCCTCTTCCGGATCGCTCAGGTCAAAGTCGGCCTCCAGGCTGAAGACCCTGCCGCCCCCGGCCTGCCGTGCGGCCTGCAGGGCGCCGCGTCCCTGGATAATACCGGTAAACATCTTTTATTCCTGACCCTGCTCAACCTGACGGGCCCGTTGGGCAAACTCTTCGGCAAGACGGGCGTGCTTGAAATTCTTATGAATGGAGGAGATGGTCCGCAGGGCATCCGCCGCCTTCTGTTTCTCATCCAGTTCCAGATAGACCTCGGCAATGATCTCCAGCGTCTCGACCGTGCCGCGGGGATTCCTGGTCTCGGCGTAATGGTCAAGGATCGCGAACAAAACCTCCATGGCCTTGTCCGGCTCACCAAGTTTCCGGTAGGCCTCGGCCTTTTTGTTGTTCAGGGCCAGGGTCGAGAAGATGTCATGCTCCTTTTCGCAGATCACGTAGGCCCGTTCAAAGTGTTCCAGCGCGGCCCGAAAGTCTTCGCGGGCCATGCACACATCGCCGAGCCGGTCGGCCGCGTTGGCCACCCCCTGCTCGTCACCCTGTTCCTCAAAGCCCTTCAAAGCGTTGTGAAAGGCCATGGCTGCCTGGGTATACTCGCCCCGGCTTAAAAATCCCCGTCCGTCCCTGTAATCCGCCCTGGCCGGATCCAGGGAAAGTTCTTCCTTCTTTCCGGGTTTGGGCACGGTGCCGCCCGGACCTGTCGGTTGTCTTTGATCACTCATGAACTGGTTCCTTCTGATTTTGACCTGAATCCGTGAGCGTTCACCCGTGGTGCAGATGAAAGCGATCGGACCATGGGGCTATAGCGTTCCCCATGGTTTGATCGTTTTCAGATGTGCCGCGGGTGGGCGCTCTGACAGGCGGAGCCGGGTGAGAACCCGTCTGGTTGAATGTGTGAACACATATTTCACGTTTTCAATGCGTTAGTTGCCAAAGCCGCAAATTTTCATCACGGACTCAGGCTTGAATTAATTTCACAGCCTCGGTCGCCAGGGCGCCTACCGTGGTCACAACCGGATGTCCCTGTTCATATATGGTTATTTCTTCCTGATCCTGCTGCAATCCCATGACCTGAAAGAGCGCCTCATGGGCATTGATCCTGCCCATGAGCCGGGCCATGAGTCCCCTGACCACCGGGTTGTCGTGCCCGAGAAAGTGAAAGGTGGCATAAAACGGAGTCTTGCGGATCAGATCCGGCCGGGTAGCGGCGATTTCACCCAGGGCCCAGATGACCTGAACCTGGCTGGACTCGTCGCCCATGTAATTGAGCAGGTACCGGGTAAAGGCACCGTAGATGTCCGGCCGGGCCCCAATGATGGAGCCGATGGCCTCGACCATGCCCCAGTTGGTGGCGGCGGAATCAGAACAGGCCTCAAAGAGCCGATGCATAAGATCCGCGACCGGACCGGGCTCACGGGTTGAAACACGGGCGCAGACCTGACCGATGACCCAGGCTGTCCGATAACGGGACGCCTCAACCGGATCGTAGAGCAGACGCTGCATGAAACGCAGGGTGCGTCGGTCATCAAAGCAGAAGTCAACCAGCGCGTCCAGTTCCTCCGCCTCGACCAGCTGCCGGATCAGTTTTTTGTTGGCCCGTTTCCTGTTCCTTTTTGGATCCCGGCCCGGCTCCATGGCAGGCAGCGCTTTGCTTTCCTGCTCAGGCACGGATGTCGTCTCAGCCTGCTTTTTTCTGCCAGCCAGCCGTTCGGCAATCTCGGCCGCGTCCCGGTGCAAGCGGACAAAGTAGAGCACCCCGCGGACCCAGCGGCCGTCCAGCTCCCGGGTGGGCACCACCTGATGGGTCACCTCGTCATAGTTGTCGATCCGGCCGGTCAGATAATCATCCTCGGGAAGCAGCTCCCAGGCAAGATCGGCATCATCATTACAGGCGTAAACCAGGCACTCGACCAGGGCCGCGCCCACGTTATGGCCGGTGGCGTCACAGACAAAAACCGCGCCGCACTCGCACCTGCCGACCGGGAACTCGGTCATCTTGCGCTGGACCGCGTCACGGGCCCGGCCAACGTCGTGGCCGCAGAACGGACACCAGGGCCTGCTGATATCTTTTCCCTTGCCGCTCATCAGTTGCCCAGCTTGTCCTTCAGGGCCTGCTCAAAACGGGGATCAACTGAATAGCCGAGTTCCCGGGCCGCCTCCATGTTCTTCCAGGCCTCCTCATACTCACCCCTGAAATAGAGGGCAACAGCCAGGTTGTTGCGGGCCATGTCCGAATCCGGATCAATGGTCACAGCCTGGCGGGCCGCCTCCACCGCCTTGTCGTCCTCTTCCTTCATGGTGTAGGCCGAGGTCAGATTGATCCAGCCGGTAATCAGGTTGGGGATAATCTGGGTGGCACGGATATAGCATTCTATGGCCTCATCCACCCGGTTCTGTTGCTGGCGGATAAGGCCGATATTGACGTGCGCTTCGGCCATGTCCGGCGCGATCCGCAATACCCGCTCATTCAACTCCAGAGTCTTCTCGATATCTCCCTTGCCGAAGTAAATCGCACCGAGGCTGATCATGGTCTCAACCGACTGATCATCAATCTCCAGCGCCTTCTCGAACTCCCGGGTCGCGTCATCTACCCGGCCGGCCTTGAGATAGACCTGACCCAACTGGTGTCGGGCCATGACATTGTCGGGTTTCTGACCGACCACCTTTTCCAACTCTTCAATAACAGCGTTAATATCCGCCTGTTGTACTTTCTCAGACATGTTTTTTCCTGTTTTCCACGGCCTTGCGACCTATTATCTTTTACGGCTCCATCAAAACTCATCTGCGGCACGGGAACCCCGCTGTATCCGATTCCATAAGAATGCCGCGCTTCTCACTGCCGGCCGGGCCGGGAGAGAAAATATTTTCTTACTATAGGTATAAACCTGAAGCTGGCAAGGATATTTTTTCAACCGGCGGCAGGACGGCCAAGCCGCCTGGCCGCTAGCGGCTGAAATTCTCCTCGCAGGAGAGCAGCAGTTCCCGGCGAGCCGCTTCCAACACCTCACGCGCCGTTTCTATATCACGACGGATCTGTTTGCTCAACTCCTCCGGACCGCTGAACTTCTTCTCACCCCGGAGATGGCGGAGCAGGTTGATCTTGATCAATTTTCCGTAAATATCTTCGCTGAAATCAAAAATATGGGTTTCGGCCACCAGCCTGTTCTCACCAAAGGTCGGGTTATACCCGATGTTTGAGACCCCGCCGTAGCACCTGCCCCCATGGATGACCTGGGTCACATAGACGCCTCGTTTGGGACAGAGATCTTCCTCGGTAATCCTGAGATTGGCCGTGGGAAACCCCACCACTGCGCCTCCCCGCTGCCGCCCGATCTGCACCTCGCCCCGGATCTGGTAGTAACGGCCGAGCAGTGTGCGCACATCCCGCATCCGGCCCTCGGCAACAAGCTCCCTGATCTTTGTGCTGCTGACCAGCATACCATCCTCGTAATGGGCCTCGACCACGGTCACGGGAAAACCACGCTCCTGCCCCTTTCGTTTCAGAAAATCAATAGTACCGGTCCGTCCCCGGCCAAAGGCGTAGTCATAGCCCACCACCAGTTCCCTGACCCCGATGGTGGAGACGAGAATATCCTCCACAAAAGTGTCAGCCGGAACAGCTGCAAACTCACGGTCAAAGGGCATAACAACCAGCACGTCAATCCCGGCCTTTTCGATCAGTTCAACTTTCTGCTCCAGAGTGGAGATCAAGCGGATGGAACCGGGCCGCAGAACCTTGAGCGGATGCGGGTCAAAGGTTACCACCACACTGGTGCCACCGGTGGCATGGGCCCTGCTGACCACCTCGGAAAACAGCATCTGATGACCCAGGTGGACTCCGTCAAAGTTGCCGATGGTGACGCAGGCCCCGGCAAAGGGCCGGGTTATCTCCGCAATACTGGTATAGATTTCCATATTCGGTTCTGAATCCGTTACGAAATTTTTTTCCTACCTGCCAAGAAGTGCTTGACAAATACGGGTTTGACCATCATATTTGCACCCGATCGTGCCGAAGTGGCGGAACTGGTAGACGCGCTAGGTTCAGGGTCTAGTGGGCGCACGCCCGTGGGAGTTCGACTCTCCCCTTCGGCACCATCATTTTTACAATCTTCATCCATTCCACCCACTTTCATCTCCACCACCCCGGAAGCTCTTCCGTGTACCTGAATACGTCCGCTCAAATTATCCATGATACCCTGTTCCCGCAAATTTTCCAAGATGCTTCCACCAACACGCACCCAGAGAACAAAAGTAACTCGTCACAGGGTTTGTCGATTTTACCTACCCATAATCTGTAAGCGGTCAGGGGTGCCGCAGATTCGTGCAGGGGCGGCTGACCGCAGGTAAGCGACCGCAGGGAGACTCCGATAGCCGACTATGCGGGCAGTCGCGACCGTGCGAAGATGCGGCGCCCCTGATCACTGACGAACAAAACCACTTTCATGACCTCCCCTATGGATCACGAACAAAAAAAGAGGCGGTGTCCGCACCGCCTCCCCCGGTCGAAGATGGAAATTTCTACCCTGTATATTGTCATGCCTCAGGTATCAATTTTACAACAGCGGCATGTTGCCGGTCAAGCATCATGAGTACCACATTGTATTCACTTACGGGCAGATGTACAATTATTTCCCCGGGGAACGAAACCGTTGAGCCCGGCGTTTTATGAACAGATCCCGGCCGCGGCAAGTTGCCGGCGGCCGGTTTTCTTGCTCAGCTGAATCCGTGGGGTTCATCCGTGGTGCAGGTGGAAGTATTCAGGGTTCAGGAGAAACTGGCAGGAGGGCGGAGACCACCACGGCCATGCAGGTCATGGCTGAGGCCAGGAGAAAGGCCGCCGAAAAGTTCCCGGCTGATTCTGCCATGACACCGGCAAGGTAGGGCCCGGCGATCTGGCCCAACCCGAAGATGAAAGTGATGAGCCCGAAGATGCGCACCGTGTTCCGGGTGCCGACCAGGTCACTGACAAGGGCCAGCATGATGGTGGGCACGGACCAGGCGACCAGGCCAAAGAAGCCGATGGAGAGCGCCAGGGCCTGACCGGTGAGCTTCAGCCCCACCAGCAGGTAGGCCAGGGTCTGGATGGAAAACACGGTCATCAAACCGGCCCTGCGGCCAAGCCGGTCCGAAAGGGTCCCGAAAACCGGGCCGGACAGCAGGCTGAGCAGGCCGACCCAGGACCAGAAACTGCCGGCCGCCTGTTCGGAATAACCATACTCCTGCACCAGAACCGTGACAATAAAAGTGGCGTAAATCACGTAGGTGAAACCGAAGATAAAGTAGAGAAAACCACAGTGCAGAAGGACCTTCCGCTCCGGCACCCGGGCGGGGCGCACACCTGCCGGATCTTTTCTCCCGGCCCCGCCGACCCGCTCCAGGCCAAGTTCAGCCGGACTGTCACGCAGCACCAGGGCGCAGACCAGAGCCACGGCCAGCACAACTCCGGCCAGGACAAACCAGCTCAGGCGCCAGCCGTCCGGACGCAGGTCGTTTAAAACGGGAATAACCCGGCCGGAAACCAGGATGGCAAAACCACTGCCGATTACAATGAACCCGGCGGCCCGTCCCCGGATCTTCGGACCGAACCAGGCCGCGATCAACCCCATGATCGGCACATTGGCCGCGCCGCTGCCCATGCCGGTGAGGGTGTAGAGCACAAGCACGGAAAAGAGCCCCTGGCCGGTACCGATCAGGGCGGCGGACAGGCCGACCAGAACCAGGGCGCCGGTAATCAGCCGACTGGCTCCGAAGCGGGCCTGCATCCTGCCGCAAAGCAACACGGCCGCCAGGTAACCGACAAAGTTACAGGTAGAGATCAGTCCCATCTGTGAGTAACTGAGCTGAAGCGACTTGCCCATGGCGGGCAGCAGCATGCCCAGGGCAAAACGGCCCAGTCCCAGGCAGGCGAATATGCACAGACAGCCGGCCGCCACGATAAGCCAGCCGTAATGGAACAGAGGACGCGGCCCCCCATGGAGTATCCGTCCGTCAGCCATGATGCTGTTTGTTCGCCTGTCTGTCCATGGATCCGTACCCGTTATACCATTGCCAAAAAGAGATTCGTACTTAAATATAGTACAGATATTTTTTCTGAGTCCGCGAGCGACCCGCAGGGCGGCATTGGAAGGACCGTTCTGCCGATGATTTCCTCCCGCGTCCAGGCCGGTTGTCGGGACGTGAGCGGATTATTCAAGCATTCCTTCAACGCGGATTCAGTTTTTTTATGTACGGGTTCAGGATACACCTGAACCGCTCACGACCAGACCGGAGCGCTTTCTCGTTTGAACACATTGCCCCCGGCCCGGCCCGATGGCCCGGCCCCACTCATCCTGACCGGTTCCAGCCAGTACCTGAGCACCTGTTCCCTGGTGCTCCAGGCAGTGCGCATTCCCCATGATTACGACAGGGAAGCGTCCCGTCTCTCGGTGCCGGATCCCTTTGCCCGACAGGCACTCTATCATCTGGACACCTATTTTGTCGAGAACCGGGGATGGCCCGAAGCGCCTCCCCCGGCCAAACGGCTGACAACGACCGGCAATCCGCCCACCATCCTGATGATCGGAGCCCTGGTAATCTTTTACCTGGTCACCGGTCCGTGGGAATCCCGGAGCATCTGGTTCCAGACCGGGGCCATCAACAGCGCCGCAATCCGTGATTCCGGCCAGTGGTGGCGTCTGGTCACGGCTCTGACCCTGCACGCCGACCTGGTACACCTGCTGGGCAACAGTATCATCGGTGGTTTTCTCGTCCACCTGCTCAACCGGACCGTGGGAGCGGGACTCTCCTTCTTTCTGCTGATTACCTGCGGTACCCTTGGCAACCTCCTCAATATCCTGGCCCGGGATCAGCTCCACCTGTCTGTTGGTTTTTCCACCTCGATCTTTGCCGCCATCGGCATCTTCAGCGGCATCCGGGCCGTGGCCGGCAGACGCCCCGCTCTCCGGGACATACTCGCCCCCCTGGGTGCGGGCGCGGGCCTGCTTGCCATGCTCGGCGTGAGCGGTGAACGCACCGACCTGGGCGCCCACCTTTTCGGCTTTGCCTGCGGTATCGCGGCCGGGCTCCTCCTCAGTCGGCTGGACACGGAAGGGCTGGCCGCAGATAACCGGATCCAGGCCGTCCTCTTTGCCCTGACGGCGATCATCATCCTGGTCTGCTGGAACCTGGCGTTTGACCAGGCAGCGGGGGTCATCCTGTGACCTGTCCGCCTGAAAACCGGCGAACTCCTTTTGGCCGGACAGCGAATAAAGATTGCAAAACCCCAGTATTCTGTTATGTTTGAATTAATCCACACGGATTTACATGCGCACAAAATCAACGGCAGCAAGAAACAGCATCCACCCTGATTTTCAGCATCAGAACACCTTCAACCCAGAGCAAATTTCATGTCAATGCAAGACCAGCAGCCCCCCTGGGGCCAGAAGAAAAAACCGTCATCCCCGGAAGAGATTCTGGCCGCTATTATCCAGAAACTGCGTGATTCCTTCTCAGGCCGGAACAGTGATCCCGGCTCATCCGGAACAAACGGCACCAAAACTCCCCAGAACCCCTTTGCCGGCATCGGCAAGGTAGTGCTCATCATCGCGGCGGTGCTTATCTTCCAGGTCGTCTACTCTTCTTTCTACACCATTGAGCCGGGCGAGGTCGGCGTGGTCCTGCAGTTCGGCAAATACCACCGGACCACCGGGCCGGGCCTCCACTTCAAGGTCCCCTATCTCGAGGAACTCACCAAGGTAGATGTCGAGGCGGTGCGCAAGGAGGAATTCGGTTTCCGGACCAGGGTGCCGGGCAAGCAGTCGCTTTTTGACCGGCGCGGCTTTGACATGGAAGCCCTGATGCTGACCGGCGACAAGAACGTGATCAACGTGGCCTGGATCGTCCAGTATATCATCAACGATCCGGTTGACTTCCTCTACAAGGTCCGCAATGTCCCCCAGGCGGTGCGGGACGCTTCCGAAATGGTAACCAGGCGGATCGTGGGCAACATGGATTTCGACTATGTCCTCAGTAACCGGGAGATCCTGGCCGGTGACGCCAAACGGGAACTGCAGCATGAACTGGACCGGCTGGAGTGCGGCGTGCGCATCGTGGCTTTGCAGATGCAGGATATCAACCCCCCTGACAAGGTCAAGCCGGCCTTCAACGAAGTCAACGAGGCGGACCAGGATATGAAACGGCTGGTCAACGAGGCCGAGGAAACCTACAACCGGGTTATCCCCAAGGCCCGGGGCAGCGCCAAGAAGATCATCGAGGAGGCACACGGCTACGCGGTCGAGCGGGTCAACCAGGCCCTGGGCGAGTCCGCCCGGTTCAACTCTATTGTCGATGAGTACCTCAAGTACAGGGAAGTCACCAGGAGGCGCATGTACCTGGAGGCAATGCAGGACATCCTGCCCAATGTGGAACGGGTCTACGTGATGGACAAGGATCAGAAAAACCTGTTGCCCTTTCTCAACCTCAACCCTGCCGGCCAGATCACCCCGGCCGGTAAATGACACCAGGCAACAGCAACGGAACACGATACCCCACTGAGGTTAAAACAAAAAAATGAAAAAAATTATACAGATACTCCTGCTTGTAATCATCGCCGGTCTCGCCGTCACGGTCTGGGACGGTTTCTACATCCTCAAGGAGGGCCGGCAGGCCGTGGTCACCCAGTTCGGCGCTCCGGTGGGTAAGCCGATAACCGAGGCGGGCCTCAAGTTCAAGACGCCCTTTATCCAGAAGATCCAGCTCTTTGAAAAGAAGGTCCTGATCTGGGACGGCGATCCCAACCAGATTCCGACCAATGACAAGACCTTTATCTACCTGGACACCACGGCCCGCTGGCGGATCTCTGACGCCCTGCGCTTCATGCAGGCGGTGGGCAGCGAAACACGGGCCCAGAGCCTGCTCGACGATATTATCGACGGTACAGTGCGCGATCTGGTCAATAAAAACAATCTGATCGAAATTATCCGCTCGTCCGACTGGTCGCCCGAATTCATGGTATCGATTTCGGCCAGCGGCGAGCTGGTCCACCCGCCGGAGCTCGGCCGGGACAAGATCAGCGACCAGGTGCTCGAGGTGGCCTCCAAAGTCACCCCCCAGTATGGCATCGAGCTGCTGGAGGTCATGTTCAAGCGGGTCAACTATATCGATTCGGTCCGGCTCAAGGTCTATGACCGGATGATCTCTGAACGGAAAAGGATAGCCGCGGAAAAACGCTCCCTCGGCGAGGGGCGCAAGGCTGAAATCCTGGGTCGGCTGGAGCGTGAGCTCAAGGAGATCACCTCGGGCGCGGAAAAAGAGGCGGTCACCATTAAAGGCGAGGCTGACGCCGAAGCAACCAGGATATACGGCGAGACCTACAGCAAATATCCGGAGTTCTATGCCTTCCAGAAGAGCCTGGAGAGCTATCGTGATATCATCACGGATAATACCTCGCTGATCCTCTCCTCGGACTCTGATCTGTTCCAGTACCTGGAAACGATTACGGGCGAATAACCGGGCAGAGCCCCGGGAAGGAAACCGGAGAGCTTACTCCTCCGTGATGACCCCGGGGCCGTCATCGGCAAAGGACGGACGTTGCTCCGGGGCGTAGGGGATGCGCCCCTGCCCGTCTAAAATTTCCTCGAACCGGTCCAGTTCCTCGTCGGTGGAGAGGCTGTCGCACTCCAGCTTGTCAAAACGACAGCTGCAGTGAATGAGCTGACCGCCGCACCAGGGGCAGACCTCCACCGGGCAGCCCAGCTCGTGCACCTCACCGGTCGCGGTATGACAGGCAGGACAGATATCCCGGTCGCTGTCCACGGGCTCATACACGACCAGTCTTTCCAGGCAGCAGCAGTGTTCCAGAAACTGCTCCCTGCCGCCCAGGCCGAAAAAAGCGAGCAGTTCCTCATCCCACAACCCCTCGGCCACGGCGCCGTGGAACTCTATCCCCTCGCTGGAAACCAGGTAAAAGTAGCCCCCGGAACCGGTGACGGCGGCCAGGAGGAACATACCCTGCTTGCGGGCAACCACCCTGATCTCGCGAACCCAGTCTTCGTTGCCTTCCGGCAGGAAACTGTAAAACTCATGGAGCAGATCCAGGGCAACCCGGTCATGCCGGTATATATCCAGCAAATCCTCGGCCTCAGCCATTCTCCCTTCCGGCACGCCATACTCCATCAGATTGCGGATAATTCTGCGCTTTTCACGGTACTCACTCACCGGACTGCCCTCCCCCTGCGTTTCTGATACCCTCCAGCCAGCGACCGGTCTCTGCCGCGATATCATCTGCCCCGGTCAGGGCGGTCACCACGGCGATACGACGGGCCCCGGCCGCGACCAGTTCATCAACGTGATGCAGCTTGATTCCGCCCATGACCGTAAACGGCAGGGACAGGTGGGCGGAAAAACGGGGTATCGCCCCGACCCCGACAAACTCGCGCAGGCCGTCCTTGGTCTTTGTCGGATAGATGGGACCGATATTGTAATATGAAGCAGCAAGGGTTCCGGCCCGCTCCCGGCGGCCCAGCTCAACAGCCTGCCCCTCGCTGTTGCAGGAGATGCCAATAATAAAATCCGGTGCGAGCCGTCTCATCTCTTCGGGCGGCAGATCATCACGCCCCACGTGGATACCGTCGGCATCCGCCAGGAGCGCAATGTCAAGCCGGTCATTCACAAGAAACAGGGCTCCGGCCTCGCTGGTCCGGCGGCGGAAATACCTGGCCTTTTCCAGCAGCTCCCGGTCGGATGAATCCTTATCGCGGAGCTGGACAATCCGGGCGCCCCCGGCCAGGACCCGATCAAGCCACTCCCTGTCGCTGCGTCCCGCCGCCAGCCGTTCACAGGAGACCGGATACACGCTCACCTCCTGGACAAATCGACGCAACCTCCGCTCATAAACCTCGCTTCGCTCACCTGTCATATCATATCACCCCGCGACCCATCCCAGCTCACCCGACGAACACTGATCGCCATTCATCTTGAAATATTGCAGAAAATTGAGTAAAGTAAAAAATTACAAATAGCGAAAAGGTGCTTACCGGTGCCCGGTCTCTCCGCTGTCATGCATGGCTCACCGCCTTTGCGGACTCACCATACTGCCTGTTTCTTGTAGTATAAATCAACAGGTCTGTCTGTGCCCGGTTTTTTCCCATCCAGTCTCTTTTCCGCAAAACCGGCAAACCGTCATACGAGAGACCAGGCAGCGCCGCAGAGAGAAAAAGGTGATACCAATGAGTAATCTGAACAAGGATACGGCTGAACTCACCATTGACGGCAAGGTATTCACCCTGCCGGTGGTCGAGGGAAGCATGGGTGAAAGGGCGCTGGACATCTCAAAACTTCTCCAGGAGACCGGGTACATCACCCTGGATACCGGTTACAAGAACACAGGCTCCTGTGTCAGCACCATTACCTACCTGGACGGCAACAAGGGCATCCTGCGCTACCGGGGCTATGACATCGAGGACCTGGCCGCCAACTGCTCCTTTGTCGAGGTCGCCTACCTGCTGCTGCACGGCAGGCTGCCCAACGAGATCGAGCTGGAGTCATTCAAAGGTCTTATTGAACGATTCGCCCTGATCCACGAAGACATGATCCATTTCTTCGACCATTTCCCCTCGCACACCTCGCCCATGTCTATCCTCTCGGTCATGGTCAACTCGCTTTGCCACTACTATCCGGAGATGAGCGACGATCCCCTTGACGACTTTGAGGTCACCTCCACCAGGCTGATCTCCAAGATCAGGACCATTGCCGCTTTTTCCTACAAAAAATCAATGGGGCATCCGCTGGTCTATCCGCGCAGCGACCTCTCCTACTGCGGCAACTTTCTCAACATGATGTTTGACAAGCCGGTCAAACCGTACGTGGTCCGGCCCGAGGTAGTCGCGGCGCTCAACAAACTGCTGATCCTGCACGCCGATCATGAGCAGAACTGCTCAACCTCGACCGTGCGCCTGGTAGGCAGCGCCGGGGTCAATCTCTACGCGGCGATATCCACCGGCATCAACGCCCTGTGGGGCCCGCTGCACGGCGGCGCCAACGAGGCGGTTATAGAGATGCTTGAAACCATCTACGCGGATGACTGCAATTTTGAAAAATATATCAACAAGGCCAAGGACAAAAACGACCCGTTCCGATTGTCCGGCTTTGGTCACCGGGTCTACCGGACCTATGATCCCCGGGGCAAGATCATCAAGAAGGCCTGCGACGAAATCCTTAACGTGCTGGAGATATCGGATCCACTGCTGGACCTGGCCCATACCCTTGAAGAGATTGTACTCAGGGACGAGTACTTCATCGAGCGGCACCTGTTCCCCAACGTTGACTTCTACAGCGGTATCATCTACCGGGCCCTGGGGATCCCGACCAACATGTTCACGGTCATGTTCGCTCTGGGACGGCTGCCGGGATGGATCGCCCAGTGGAAGGAAATGCGGGAAGATCCATCCACCCGGATAGGCCGGCCCCGCCAGGTCTATGCCGGCGAGACGGCCAGGAAATTCGTGCCCCTGGACGAACGAAGCTGAACCGTCGGTTTCGTGACTTTTTGCGAAACCGACAAACTATGATGTCCCTTAAATATCAGTCCAGTACTCGGCCGGCATATCCTGGGCCAGAGCCAGGGCGCCGTCAGCGCCGCTGAAGAGCGGATCATCAACCAGGTGCACCTTGGCCGGCCCGTATTCACTCAGCACGTTCTCCAGGTACTCGTCAAGCCCCCTGATCTGACTGCCGCCGCCGGCCAGGATAACATTCTGACGGATTATGTCCTGGTACTCAGGATCAAACTTGGCAATCAACTCCAGGGTCGACTCGACAATGGCCGGCAGAATGGACTCGCAGGCCCGCCGCAGCTCATCGGTAATATCATGCTTGGTCGGCTTGCCGTCCACCGGAATGTCAACCTTGACGGCCCGATCAGCCTCACCGATAAATGAGAATTTTTCCTTGAAGCGACGCACCATATTGAGATTGAAGTCTGAATCCGGATACCGCTCCTCAAGGAAATTAAAAAGCTGCTGATCAATGAAATCTCCGGCGGTCAACACTGTACGCTGATCCTCTTCCGAAGGCACGGTCCCGTGCATAATGCAGAAATCAACGGTGCCGGCGCCGATATCGATGACCATGGCATTATCCAGGGCATTGACCCCGTAGGCAACGGCAAAGGGCTCGGAAACCACCAGCAGGGATTCGGCGAACTCGGCCACTGCCTTTTTCAGCGCCACCTTGTTCACCTTGAACGACTCGGCCGGCACCCCCACCACGGCCCGGACCTTTTCCGTGCTTGTTTTCTTGGTCTGCACCAGAGAAATCAGGTGATGAATCAACTCCTTTACCGCCTCTTCGTCCCGGGCGGTGCCCTCCTTGATCACCCCGTTTTTCAGGGGACGGTACAGCTCCAGGGACAGTCGGTGTTCCAGGGCCTCCTGGCCAAAGAGGATGGAGCTGCCGACAACCTTTCTGGCGATAAAATCCCTGGGCCAGCCCACATAGCTGTCAACCCACGTTCTCTTGCCATTGCTTGCGGATATGGCACTCCTTGAAGTACCCAGGTCGATACCAACTATGATCTTCTCGTCAGCTGCTTTTGCCGCGGCCTTTTTGGTCATGCTCCTCTCCTTTCACAATCTGTAGATTTCTTTTGGCAAGATAGCGGACTGTCCCCTCGGCAAGAAACGTCGTGATTTCTTCTCGATAGGCGGGGAGATTCAGCTTCAGCTCTTCCTGTTTCTTACTGATGCACGATATTTCCACCAGAACACTCGGCGCGTCAACACCGAGCAGAACGACAAACGGGGCGATCTTGATACCCGCATCGGCCGTATCCTTATCATACTTTTTCACATTCGTGAAGAGACTATGTTGAATGGCGGTGGCCAGGGTTGCGGACTCCTGTTCCTTGAAGGTGTTGCCGATCTTCTTGATCATGTTTTCAAAATCACGGTTCTTGATACCGGAGCCTCTGTTCTCCTGTTCCGCCAGCTTCAGGGTTTCAATATCACTGGGAGGGCCGTAGTAATATGTCTCAATCAGGTTGACCTTCTGCTGGGGCAGGGCATTGACATGAAGGGAGATAAAGAGATCGGCCCGGCCCGCATTGGCAAACTCAACCCGGCGGGCGAGGGACATGGTGGTATCCTCTTCCCGGGTCAGGATCACGTTGTAGCGGCCGCTCTCCTGGAGACGGTCACGCAACCGCTTGGCGATATCAAGAACGATATTCTTTTCTTTCGTGCCCATGACACCGATGGCCCCGGGATCCCTGCCGCCGTGGCCCGGATCAATGATGATGGTCTGGACATCAAGGCCGAACAGCGAGCTTAAACGCACCTGGCTGTTGTTGAGAATCAGGCTGTAATCGAGCAGTTTTTCCCTGCTGAAATCGACCTCAACCATTTTCTCCACCGGCTCCGGCGGCTTCAGGACAAACAAAGGCCGGGGGGGGGCGCTCGGCACGGCATAGGGTACCGGCACGGGTACCTTGACCTCAACGGTGGTGATCTGCGGCGATTCCGGCTCGGCTGGGACGTCGACGGCAACAGGCTCAGCGACCTCAGCGGGGTTCCAGGAGGCGAGAAAACCTGCCAGGGAAGAGGCCGCGACCAGGAGCAGCACGGAAAGCAGGACAGGGTTGCCGATCCGTGAACGCCGGCGCCGGCGCCTGGCCGTTACAGGGTCCGGCACCATGGAATCAATCCTGAGATTTTCGTCATAGACCCCTTTCAGGATTGCCTTACGCAAATCAGTGCTGTCTGCTGGATTACGGATTGCCATTCATTACCGCCAGGACAGACACAGGCCCATCCTATTGTTTTTCCTGAACATTTATCCCGCCAGGCCACCATCCCCCGCCGGGACCGCGGAATATTTTGCAATCAAGCCGGCTCCACCAGGGCCGGTCAAAACGCAAAAATTGAGTTAACTCAGTGAATTATTATATAATCCTGACTTCAGTCTGTCAACCTGATCTTGGCTCAGACCTTGGCGAGGCTGGTGCCGGTACTGAAATGAACAACAAGGGGCACGTCCAGTTCCAGCACGTTTTCCATGGCCTTCTTCAGCAGACTGCAGACCCGGTCAACCTCCCGGTCCATAACCTCAAGCACCAATTCGTCGTGGATCTGCAGGACCATGCGGGCCTCAAGGTTCTGCTCCCGCAACTGCCTGTCCACCTCCAGCATGGCCAGCTTTATGATATCCGCGGCCGTGCCCTGGATCGGCATATTGATGGCGGTCCGTTCGGCAAACTCACGGCGGCTCCGGTTGCGGTGGGTAATGTCGGGCAGGAGACGGCGGCGACCGAGCAGGGTCGAGACATACCCGTCGCTTCTGGCCTGTTCAACAATGGAGTCCATGAATCGCCTGACTCCCTGGTAATGATCAAAATACCTGTCAATAAATGTCTGGGCCTCCTTGCGGCTGATATTAAGCTGACTGGAGAGCCCAAAGCTGGACATACCGTAGACAATACCGAAGTTGATGGTCTTGGCCACGCGCCGCATCTCCGGCGTAATCAGCTGGGGCGCGACAAAAAATATCTCGGCCGCGGTGCGCCCATGAACGTCCTCGCCCCTCCTGAACGCGTCCAGCAGAGACTTGTCGCCTGAATAATGAGCCAAAACACGCAGGTCTATCTGCGAGTAATCGGCAGAGACAAGGCTGCTTCCTGCCGGCGCCACAAAGGCCGCCCGGATGCGACGGCCGTCCTCGGTCCTGATCGGGATATTCTGCAGATTGGGATTGCTTGAACTCAGACGACCGGTGGCGGTGCCACACTGGTTGAACGACGTGTGAACCCGGCCGCTTTGCGGATTGACCTGTTTTCTGAGTTTGTCAACATAGGTGGATTTCAGCTTGGCCAGATTTCGGTATGTCAACACCAGACGCGGCAGGTCATGGTGGTGGGAAAGCCGTTCCAGGACCTTGACGTCGGTGGAATAGCCGGTTTTGGTCTTGCGGCCCCGGGGCAGTTTGAGCTCATCAAAGAGGACCTGGCCAAGCTGCTGGGTGGATTTGATATTGAACTTCCGACCGGCCAGCTGATGGATCTCCTGCTCCAGGGCGGTCAGCTTGGCCCCGAACTCCCTGGACAACCCTGCCAGCATCTCCGCCTCCACGATGATGCCTCTGTGTTCCATCCCGGCCAGAACCGGGATCAGCGGGGTTTCCAGGTCAGCGAACAGCGACCACAGGTCAAGCTCCTCAAGCCGGGGTTTCTGCGACTCAAAGAGACAACGGGCGCCGTACACGTCCTCGCAACTGTAGTCCCGGGCACGCTCCAGGTCCACCCGGGTAAAGCTGTCAGCCCGCTTGTCACCATCAACCACCTCGGCAAAGGAAGTCATGCGGATATCGTGTTCCAGACAGAGATCATCAAGCTTGTAGGTCCGACGGCCAGGGTCCAGCAGCCAGGCCGCCACCATGGTATCGTAGAGGGGACCGCGCAGACGAATACCGCCGTTTTGCCCGGCCGCCAGCACGGCCCAGTCAAACTTGAGGTTATGCCCTATCTTGGGAAGTTTTTCATTCTCCAGAAACGGCCGCAAGGCAGATATTATTTCATCCAGGGCGAACTGACCGGCCGCCAGGTTCCCCCCCTCATCCTGGTGGCCGCAGGGAATGTACCAGGCTTCATCCGTGTCCACGCAGAGGGATATCCCGACCAGCTCCGCGCTCAGGGGATCAAGCGAGGTCGTCTCGGTGTCTACAACCAGGTACGGAGCCGAAGACAGACGATTGACCAGCGCGTCCAGTTCTTCCCGGGTCCGGACAAGACTGAACCCGGCTGTGTCCACCCGGGCCGGAGGCACGTCCGCTTTGAGCAGGGAAAAAAATTCCAGCTCGGTCAGCAGTTCCCGCAACCGTTCCGGGTCTGGCCCGCCGACCTGGTACGCCTCCGGCTGCTCAGGCACCTCGGCTTCCAGGTGGAGGCGGATCAGGTCCCGGGAAAGAAAAGCATCCTGTCGGTGGGCGATGAGCCGTTCTTTCATCCTGGAAGCCTTCAATTCGTCAACATGGCGATAAAGATTTTCCAGATCATTGAACCTGCTGATCAGTTTCAAGGCGGTTTTGGGTCCCACCCCCGGCACCCCCGGGATATTGTCGGAGCTGTCCCCGGTCAGGGCGAAATAATCAAGCAAATGGTCCGGATCCAGGCCGTACTTTTTGCGGACCGAAGCCGGATCCATTGTTCTGTCGCTCATGGGATCCCACATGACGACGTGTTCAGATACAAGCTGCAGCAGGTCCTTGTCGCCGGA
Organism: Deltaproteobacteria bacterium; assembly: GCA_024278495.1. GTDB lineage: Bacteria > Desulfobacterota > Desulfobulbia > Desulfobulbales > Desulfobulbaceae > UBA10518. Next base: position 2,426 of record JAJRTB010000264.1, on the reverse strand, counting down.
GACGATGATAATGCGGCACCTCGCACCACCCAGCCGGGCTGTAACCGAAGCAATCAGGTCGTCGGCCTCCATGTCGTCATGCTCCAGAATCGGCAGGTTATAGGCCCGTACCATCTTCCGGATATAGGGAATCTGCACAGCCAGGTCGTCGGGCATGGGCGGCCGGTTGGCCTTGTAGTCCGGATAGATCCGGTGCCGGAACACTTTGCCCCGGGTATCAAAGGCCACGGCCAGGTGCCGGGGCTCACGTTCACGCATGATGCGCCGCAGAATCGTGGTAAACCCGTAAACCGCGTGGGTGGGCAGCCCTTTTGAGTTGTTCAGGGGCGCAATGGCATGGTAGGCCCGGTAGATATAGGCGCTGCCGTCGATCAGGTAAATTTCCTTGGGCGTAATATCGGTCATAACTGGTCCAGGTCAGAACGGCTTCAGGGTCTTTTTGCTCAAAATATTATGCCAGTGTACAGCATGGCACAAAAAAAAGCCCCTGCCGTTTCCGACAGGGGCAGACTGTCTCCTGTTTTGCGCTCAGGTTGTTTTCCCGGTCCGGACATAGGTGGCCTGGGGCCCCATTTCTCCTTCGGTCACGCCGAACATAACTAAATCGCCCTCCTTGAGATCGTCCATGCCCACGTCTTTCAGAACATTGGCATGGAAAAATATCTCCTGGGCATCCGGAGTCCTGATAAAACCATAGGACTCATGGGGAAAGAGGCGCTGAATAACACCGGACCCGTTACCCCCGAGCACCGTGCCCTGAGCCTTGACGCCTTTGTGATCCTGTTTCTTGCGGACAATCTCCTTTAACTTCAGACCCAAAACATCAAAGGCCTCAACAAGCAGTGGATGCACTTTTTCTCCCCGTCTCTTGACCACGACCGTGTCACTGGGGACGGAGGCGACCAGCCGGACCTCGTACCCGCCTTCCTTGTGGGTGGAAGTGGATTCAATGGTCACGCGCAAATGCAGAACCAGACCGGCGTAATGTCGGACGAGTTTAGCCCTCTCGTCCTCGATTTTATCGTGCCAACCCTGCCGCATGTTGAGATTTCTGGCCTCAATTTTCAGTTCCATACAGTTCCTCCACTATATAGTAATACCAGCAACACCATGTTGCTGATCCAGCCTGGACCTGCTGATATATGTGTATCGGAAAAAAAGGGAAGAATTTGCGAGGAAAGATAAACGTGGTGTTCATACATAGATTATAGTCACGGATGGGGGGCCAAATCAAGGGTGCCCGTTCATTTTCTTGACCGGGAACCAGGTAAGCGTGTACATTGGCCCAATGAACGGACTGAAAAAAAGAATCGGTGTCCTGCTGTTGAACCTGGGTGGTCCTGAAAAGCTCGATGATGTCGAGCCGTTCCTCCTCAACCTCTTCTCGGACCGTGACATTATCCGCCTGGGCCCGCCCTTCCTCCAGAAATTCATTGCCCGGCGAATCGTCCGAAAACGAAGCCCGGCCTCGCGGGAGAATTACCGGAAGATAGGCGGCGGTTCCCCGATCAGGGAAATTACCGGGAAGCAGGCCAGGGCCCTGGAACGGCTCCTGGGTAACGGCTTCATGGTGCGTCCGGCCATGCGTTACTGGCATCCCTTTACCAGGGAGGTCCTGGCCGAGATGCGGCAGGCCGGCGTCGACGAGATCATTGCCCTGCCCCTCTATCCCCATTACTCAATCGCCACCACCGGCTCTTCCCTGCGTGATCTGCGCAAGACCGCAGGCCGCGACCACCCGCCCCCGGCCATCCGGGAAATCCGTTCCTGGCCGGACCAGGAGAGCTATATCTCCTGCCTGGCCGGCCGCATAGAGGAAGGGATACGGCTCTTTGACGATCCCGCCCAGGTTCGGATCGTTTACAGCGCCCACAGCCTGCCCAGAAAATACATTGACGAGGGCGACCCTTATCTTGATGAAATCAAAACAACCATCAGGGCCCTGGAAGAACGGACCGGCCGGAGTGGAGAACTCTGTTTCCAGAGCCGCAGCGGCCCGGTGCAGTGGCTTGCTCCCTCGACCCCGGACATGCTGCAGCACCTGGCAAAGGAAGGTTGCCGCAACATCCTGATGGTACCGATCAGCTTTGTTTCCGACCATATAGAAACCTTATATGAAATCGACATGCTGTACAAAGACCAGGCCAAGGATCTCGGCATGCGCCTTGAGTCAACCAGGGGCCTGAATGATGATCCTGTCTTTATCCGGGCGCTGGAAGAACTGGTGCGAGAGAAGATGAGAGGTCCTATCCCCGGCTCTGAAAACGACGGATCCTGATATTCATCAAAAGACCGATACCGATCAGGGTGGTGAGCAGGGAAGACCCGCCGTAGCTGAAAAGCGGCAGCGGGATCCCCACCACCGGCAGAAACCCCATGATCATCAGCAGATTGATGACCGCCTGCCAGAAAATCAGCATCACAAG
>JAJRTB010000263.1 GCA_024278495.1 Deltaproteobacteria bacterium | reverse complement strand
CCTGTCCTGCTGGCCGGAACTGGCACAAGGATTGAAAAGAAACGGTACACGCTCACCGAAGGGGAATAACGGCCGCCAAGCCGGAAGCTGACAAACAGTTTCCTGCCGCACCACAGGGTGAACGCGCACGTATCCAGGAGTTTCCCACGGATGGAGACAAAATAAACGGATTTTTTACGAGTCCGTCATTTTTAACGCAACAACCGCACGGTAACCGCAATTTAAATCCGGGAGGAAAAAATGAAAAAAATCGAAATCATCATCAAGCCCTTCAAGCTTGACGATCTCAAGGACGCGCTCCAGGAGCTGGGCGTGCATGGCATGACCATAGTGGAAGTCAGAGGATTCGGCCGCCAGAAAGGGCATACCGAAGTATACCGCGGCGCGGAATATGTTGTCGACTTTATCCCCAAAATCAAGGTGGAGGCTGTTGTTTCCGACGGGATGGTTGACCAGGTCCTGGAAAAGGTCATGACCACAGTCCGTACCGGCAAAATAGGCGACGGCAAGATCTTTGTCCTGCCGGTGGAAAAGGTCTGCCGGATCAGGACCGGAGAGACAGACAACGACGCGCTCTGATCCCTCCGGGAAGGAGAATTTGACCCGTTTTACAATACCCGTCAAAGTAAACAACAAGAGGAGAACACCCATGCGTAAATATATCCCTATCTGTGCCGCGGCCCTGGTGACGCTCTCGGCCATACCTGTCCTGGGAGCGGAAGAGGTAAGCGTTGGCGACACCCTGATCAACCTTGCCTACTCCATCGACACCTTTTACTTTCTCATGTCCGGCGCCCTGGTCATGTGGATGGCCGCCGGTTTTTCCATGCTCGAGGCCGGCCTGGTTCGCAGCAAGAATACGGTCGAGATCCTGACCAAAAACGTGGCGCTCTATTCCATCGCCTGTATCATGTACATGTTTGTCGGCTACAACATCATGTACGGTGACGGCATCAGTTCAATCATCCCTGGACTCAGCTTCTGGCTGGGCGGAGACAACAGTGCCGCAGACGTCCTGAAAAGCGGCGGCGAAACCTACTACTCCTCAATGGCCGACTTTTTCTTCCAGGTCGTTTTTGTGGCCACCGCCATGTCCATTGTCTCCGGCGCTGTGGCGGAACGGATGAAACTCTGGAGCTTTCTGGCCTTTTCCGTTGTCCTGACCGGTTTTATCTACCCGGTTGAAGGGTACTGGAAATGGGGCGGAGGCTTCCTGGACAAGCTTGGCTTTCTGGACTTTGCCGGTTCAGGCGTGGTCCACCTTTGTGGCGCTTCAGCCACCATCGCCGCTGTATTGCTCCTTGGTGCCCGGAAAGGGAAGTATGCCGGCGGCAGGGTCAACGCCATCCCCGGTTCCAACCTGCCCATGGCAACCCTGGGCACCTTTATCCTCTGGCTCGGCTGGTTCGGCTTCAACGGCGGCTCAGAGCTTAAGATAAGCAATATTACCGAAGCAAACGCGGTCTCCATGGTCTTTGTCAACACCAACATGGCCGCTGCCGGCGGCCTGGTCGCGGCCCTGCTGCTCTCCCGGGCCTGGTTCGGCAAGGCGGATCTCACCATGGCTCTAAACGGCGCCCTGGCTGGACTGGTTGCCATCACGGCGGAACCCTTGACTCCCACTCCGCTGACAGCAACCATTGTCGGCGTCATCGGCGGCCTGCTGGTTGTCCCTTCCATCGTCTTCATTGACAAGGCGCGGATCGACGATCCGGTGGGCGCCATATCCGTGCACGGCGTGGTCGGCACCTTTGGCCTGCTGGCGGTCGCCTTTACCAACCCGGAAGGATCACTGATCGCTCAGCTGACCGGTATCGGCGCCATCTTTGGCTGGGTGTTTTCCACAAGCTTCATTGTCTGGCTTGTCATCAAGGCGGTCATGGGCATCCGCGTCAGCGAAGAGGAAGAACTCGAAGGCGTGGATATTGCCGAGTGCGGCCTGGAGGCCTACCCGGAATTCACCTCAAGCACATAACAAAACCAGTGCCCTGTCCCGGGAGGACAGGGCAGTATCCCCCCTGCCCCTACCCGGCCGCCCCTTTCTCCTCCCCCTCGAGGGGTGGCCGGTTTCTTTTCTTTCAGCCACCCAGATCCCTGTCCCGCACACCCTGCCGCGACAAACCCCGTTGAAAACTCACCTTGCAGGCCAGCTCCGCCGTAAGCTGGTCAGGGCACCCCGCTTTTGAACGATCAGCCCGGGGCTTACGGAGCAAGCAGTACACTGCGCCGAACTGCCTGTTCAAAATCAAGGCGCCCTGTAACCACTTACAAGGTAGTGGTTTTATACATTTTTTCATTTTACCATGAGACTGGTTGCGTTCCGCCGCCAATCGGTAATTGACAAGAAAATTTTATTTTGTGATAAGGATTGCTGTCACCTGTGACAGGTGAACACAAAACATCCATGCAGAGCATGGCAGGACTCTCAATATCCCAGGCAGGCATCATGGTTCTCGTGCCGATCAGCGCCTGCATCCTAAACACCAGCGTTGTACATTTATGCAAAACAACGAGCCTGCTCCCCGGAAAAATACATGATACCTTCAACCCGTATTATACGATCAGACCAGACCCTGTGTACGATGCCGGAGTACTGTGAGCCACTGAACAATAATGGTGCCGTGACCCCTGCGGCCGGTGCAGGCCGACTGGCAGCAATTGCAGTCATGGTCTTTGCCTGTGCCCTGGTCACACGATTGATCGTCCTGGTCCAGCTGCGGGAGGCGAGCCCCCTGTTTGACCATCCGGTGGTGGATGCCTGGCGCTATGACAGCCTGGCCAAACAATTCCTGCGCACCGGTACATGGCCGGAGCCGGGCGCTTTTTTTCAGCCCCCTGCCTATCCCCTTTTTCTGGCCGTGGTCTATGCCCTGTTTGGCGAGTCTCCCACCTGGGTCAGGCTTGTCCAGTCACTGCTGGGCTCTCTGAGCTGCGTTTTCCTCGCAATCCTGGCCGCCCGGCTCTATACAAAAAAAATCGGCCTGGCATCCGGACTGATCATGGCCCTTTACGGCCCGCTCATCTACTTTGACCTGGACCTGCTGGCCCCGGTTCTGATCGTTTTTTTCTCCTGTCTGGGATTGCTGCTGCTACAGCTGGCCCATGAGCGCGACTCTCCACTCCTCCTTGCTCCGGCCGGATTCTGCCTGGGCGCAGCCCTGGTCACCTGGCCCATTATCGGTCTGTTCTGCGGCGCTGTCCTGGCGCTGCTTGCCTGGCAAAACCGCCAGAACCCGGCATCAGCGCTCCGTTACCTGGCAGTATTCATGACCGGTCTGGCCCTGCCCATCCTGCCGGTCCTGGCCCACAACGTAATGCACGGAGAATGGGTCCTGATCTCAACCAACGGGGGTATCAACTTCTACATCGGCAACAACCCGGACTGGCAGCAGACCGTGGCCATGCGGCCCGGCTATCCCTGGGAAAAAATCGTCACCATGCCCTTTCGGCTCTCCGGCGAGGAGGCTGTCAGGCAGCACGGCCCCTCGGCCCTCTATTTCAAGGAAAGCCTGCACTACATCACAACCCGGCCCCTCAGTTATCTCCAGGCGCAACTGACCAAGCTCTACCAGCTGTTCTACGGCTTTGAAATCATGCGCAACACGGATCTCTACTTCTTTAAACAGTATGCCCCGCTTCTGGACCGGCTCATCTGGCAGACACCCTGGCTGAAGTTTCCCTTTGGCCTGCTCATACCCTTTGGCCTGCTCGGCCTGCTTAGCGAACAACGCCGGCCAGGCAGTCCCCGCTATTCCCTTCTCTACCTGGCCACGGTCAGCTTCGGTCTGCTGCTCTTCTTTATAACGGCCCGCTACCGGATCGTTCTGGTGCCGGTTCTGGCTCTTTACGCCTCCCTGGGCGCGGCCCGGATCATCACCGCCGCCCGCCGCAAAGACATAAAACATGTTCTCCTGTCAAGCGTATCCCTGTTCCTCCTGACCGGCCTTGCCAACCTGGACCTGTTCAACCAGGAGCGGGTAGTGAACGGCCCTGCCTACCGGGCTCAGGCCCCATTTACCCTTGGCCGGATCAATCTGGACCAAAACAAACCGGAAACCGCCCTGTACTGGCTCGCACAGAGTACCAGGATTGACCCGTTTTATCCTGACGCCTGGGTGGATACGGGCCGGGCCCGTTTCATGCTCGGCAATATTCCGGGCGCCATTGCGGCCATGAACCAGGCCGCGTCAGCAGCGCCGGACTACCCGCTGCCCAGCTATAACCTGGCTCTGATCTTTGACCGGGATTCCATGCCCAGGGACACGGCCCTGCGGTACTACCGGGAATTTCTCGACAAATCCGAGGCCTACTTCGAGGAAAACATCCGCGGCAGGCAGCGGCTTGCCTTTGCCCGGCAGCGAATCACAGCACTGAAAGCGGCCAAGCCTGAGGCGGGGGAGGAAAAGTGACAGGCTGGTGCGGTAAAATCCTGCGGATTGACCTTGACTCTTCCGCCACCGACATCCTGCGGCCGGATCCGGTCAGGTATGAGAAATTCATCGGAGGCAAGGGACTGGCCGGCTCTTTTCTCAGGGACAGGATCACGCTGGCCTGGGATGACCCGGCCGCGCCCCTGCTCATCATGACAGGCCCCCTGGTGGGCACGGCCGCGCCCACCTCGGGCCGGACCACCATCATGAGCAGGTCACCGCTGACCGGTACTGTCACGGACTGCTCGGTTGGCGGCCGCCTCGGCTTTCATCTTAAACGGGCCGGATGGGACGGTGTTCTCATTACCGGCAGAGCTGCGAACCCCTGCGGCATTGTCATTGACAACGAGACCATCAAGCTGGTCGATGCCGTCGAGCTGTGGGGCGCTGACACGGCAACTGTGTTTCAGCGCCTCCAGAAAAGAGACAACTCGGTTGCCACCATCGGTCCGGCCGCTGAAAACGGGGTCAGCTACGCCTCCCTGATGGTGGACCGCCACCACGCGGCGGGGCGGGGCGGCATCGGCCGCTGTTTCGGGGCCAAAAACATCAAGTACCTGGTGGTCCGGGGCAGCGGCAGGGTCTCCGTACATGACAAGGCAGAGCTGACCGCCGCCCGGGAAGAGATCCTGCGGCTGGCCGCTGCATCGCCGGTACTCATGGGCGAGCACGGCATCGCCCGTTTCGGGACCGGCGCCCTCTATGACCTGATGGACGCCCGGCGAATGATGCCCACGGACAACTTCAGGCGCACCCGTTTTGCCGCCGCACCCGGGCTGGGTGCCGTTGCCTATGCAAAACGATTTCAGCCGAAACAGCACGGCTGCATGGGATGCCATATCCGCTGCAAAAAAGTGACGGGACACAAAAACAGGACTGCCATGCCGGAATTTGAGACCATGTCTCATTTCACCGCGCTCATAGGCAACACCGACCCGGACCTGGTGGTGCGGGCCAACGATCTGTGCAACCGGCTCGGCATGGACACTATTTCGGCGGCAGCCACTCTTGCCTGCTACCGCGAGCTTGAAGGAGAAATAGACCTTGCCCCCAGCCTGCTTGCCCTGCTCGAGCAGATCGGGACCGGCTCAACCCGGCTGGGCCGGGAACTGGGCGAGGGCGCCCGCGCCTTTGCCCGCAAACAGGGACGACCCGAGCTCTCCATGGACGTCAAAGGGCAGGAACTGCCTGCCTATGATCCCAGGGGCGCCTATGGCATGTCCCTGGCCTACGCTACTTCCACCCGGGGAGGATGCCACCTGCGGGCCTACCCGATCAGCCATGAAATCCTGCGCAAACCTGTGGCCACGGATCGTTTCACGTTCAGCGGCAAGGCGCGGATCATCAAGATCTCCGAAGACCTGAACGCAGTGGTCGATTCGCTCACCGCCTGCAAGTTTATCTTCTTCGCGGCCGGTCCCGAAGAGTACGCCCGGGCCTTTTCCGCGGTCACCGGCATGACAATTACGGCCCAGGACCTGCTTGAAGCGGGCGAGCGCATCTATTACCAGGAACGGCTGATGAACGCGGCGAACGGCTTTGACGACAGGGACGATGACCTGCCCGCCCGTTTTTTCAAGGAACCGGGCAGTGGAAGTGCGCCGGGGACACCTCCTGTTGACCGGGCCGCCTTTCTTGAGGCCCGGAGGAAATACTATCGCATCCGGGGGCTGGATGCTCAAGGAAGGCCGACCCCGGAAAAAACCCGGCAACTGGGCCTGGCATGAAGAATCTCGTTGACAAATTTGCCCGAAAAATTGTCCAGGCCGGCCTGGCGGACAATCCCCTTGTTTGCGGCCTGGATGACGAACTGGTCTGGAACCGCAGTGATCCGGCCGCGCCGATGCTTGCCCAGGTGGTGGCCAACATGCGTATCAACTCACTCATCTGCGCCGAGCCGGCTGAACCTTACCGCTCCATCCTGCGCTTTCTCTGCCGGAACCGTCCCGCAACCATCAACCCGCAGGACTGCGAGACCCGAACTTTTCTGCACGACCTGCCCGTGACAGACGTCTTCAGCGCTGATGCCGTTTTGAGCCGGCTGCGGTACAGAAAATCCGTTATTATCTGCGATGAAGACAAGGTGCGCGTCATCAGCTTTGGCACGGTCAGCCCGGAACAGGCCTTTGTCACCCTCAGCTCGGTCTGTTTCTCGACCTTTGTTCTCTTTTTTTCCAGGCTTCTCGAGCAAAAACGGGCCGGAAGCCTCGACGACCACGCCCTCAACCTGTGTGAGCGCATCAGGCCCCTGGTCACGCCCCCGGCCCGCAAACCGCCCCGCCTTGCCACCGGACCGTTTTCCTCGATCCGGGACGCGGCTGCAGCGATGGTCGAGGCGGGGCGCCAAACCGTTAATCTTGGCCTGGTGGACTCCTATTTCGGCAATATCTCCTGCCGCCTGGAGGACACGATTTGTATAAGCCAGACCGGCAGCTCACTGGATGAACTTGCCCGCTGTATCGATCCCTGCCCCCTGGACGGCTCCTCCTGCACCGGGATAACCGCTTCAAGCGAGCTGACAGCCCACAACGAAATATACCTGAGCTCAACCTGCCGCACCATTGTCCACGGCCACCCGAAATTTGTCGTGATCCTCTCCATGGCCTGCGACCGGATGAACTGCCCGAACCGGGGGCAATGTCATGTCCGCTGCGACCGGGCCCGGTTCATCGAAGATATCCCGATAGTGCCGGGCGAGGTGGGCACGGGCCCCACCGGCCTCTGCCACACTCTGCCCCCGGCCATCCGGGACAGACGCGGCGCCATCGTCTGGGGCCACGGTCTCTTTACAACGGGAAAAATCGATTTCAACGAACCCCTGGCCGGGTTGCTCGCCATTGAACAGATGTGCCGCCGAATTTTTTTTGAAGAAATCGGGGCAACGGGCTGACCTCCTCCTGCCCAAAAGATCAACACTCCTCCTCCGGCGCTGCCGGAACCAGAATGGTGAACCGGGTGCCCCGGCCGACCTCGCTTGCGACCTCAACACTTCCCTGGTGCGCCTGGACAATATGCTTGACTATGGCCAGCCCCAGGCCAGTCCCCCCAAGCTGTCTGCTCCGGGCCTTGTCGCTGCGATAGAACCGTTCAAAGAGGCGAGGCAGGTGCTCGGCGCCGATCCCCGGGCCATAATCCCGCACCGTGATCGCCACCAGCCGCTCACCGTCTTCCCCCACCCGTCGTTCGGCCCGAAGCTCCACCCGGCCGGCAGATTCACTGTACTTGACGGCATTGACCAGGAGATTGACCACGGCCCGGGTCATGAGAGGCACGTCCAGGGGCGCGGTCAGGTCCGGCGGGCAATCAAGCTGGAGCCCGATTTCCTTTTCTCCTGCCTTGGGACGGCAGACCTGCACCGCCTCCTCCAGCACCCCGCAGACCCGGGTCATAACCGGCTGGATCTCGCCTTCCTCTATCTCCTTTTCAATCCGGGAAAGACTGAGCAGATCACGGACAATGGCCTGAAGCCGGTCAGACTGGCGCAGAATAATGTTTACAAACTCCTCGATCTGGCGCCGGTCCTGATCCGGACTGTCAAGGATGGTCTCGGCATAACCGCGGATCGAGGTCAGCGGTGTCATCAGCTCATGGGAAACATTGGCGACAAAATCACGCCGCAGGTGCTCCAGCCTGCGGATATGGGTCACGTCATTCAAAACCATGACCGCGCCGGACACCTGGTCTTCATCATCTACGAGACGCACACCGCTGTACTGGAGAAAATGCCTTTCTCCCCCTGTATCCAGGGTCAGCTCGCCGGTCACGATCTCCCTGCCGACCAGGGTCAGGTCCACCAGTTTTTCCAGGGTGACGTGACGGATCACCTGGCCGATCTTTCTGCCCCGGGCATTCTCCGCATCCGTCTTCAGAAGAGTGCAGGCGGAGCTGTTGATTGTCACGATTTTCCTGTGTTCATCAATCACAACAATCGCCTCGGCCATGGAGGCAAGAATGGTCTGCAGCTCATTACGCTGGCGGACAATGGTGTCAAAGCGGTCCCTGAGGGTCCGGGCCATGGTGTTTAACGCCGCGGCAAGTTCGCCCACCTCCCGGGAACAACTCTCCGACACCGCCAGAGGCACGGTAAAATCTTCCCTGGCCAGTTGCCGGGCGCCCCTGGTCATGGTTTCAAGCGGTTTGCTGATCCGTCGTGACACAACAATGGTCGCCAGCGCCGCGAAGAGTCCCACCACCAGGCCGGATACACCTACCCGCAGGCGCAGGCTGAGCAGAGCACGATCAATGGCCGAGGCGGGCCGGGCCAGACGCAGCACCGGAACCCCTGTTCCACCGTTTTTTCCTGTTTCCGAGCCAAGACCGGATAAGGGAACCGCCACATAGAGCATGCCGATCTGGAGAGTGGGGCTGGGGCGCAGAATGGTCCCGGCCAGGCCGGACCTGGCACTGCGCACCTCTGGCCGGTCAGCGTGGTTTTCCATCCGGCCGGGATCCTCATGGGAATCGGCCACAACCCGGCCGTCCGGGCTGATCACTGTTATCCTGGTGTCGGACGCCCGCCCCAAACGGCGGCACAACGCATCAAGTTCCTGCTCCCGGCCGTCTGCCAGAAGTTCCGTCACCCGGTCTTCCACCAGGGCCGCCCGGGCCCGGAGGTCTTCCGCCAGCCAGTCTATATAGAATGATTCCAGGGCAGAGGAGCCATACCAGAGGATCGCCAGGAGCGATCCCGCTGTGACCAGAAGGTTAGCCGGGAAAATATGCCAGATCAGTTTGCGCAAAATTGTTGAACCCGAGCATCTGTAAATGGATGGCAACCAGTATACATCTATCCCTTCCCCCTTGCACAGGATATTCCGGCCGCGCCGGAGTGCCGCGGCACGTGATCAGGGGGCAAGTGTTCAGGGGTGCCGCATAGCTGCAAACCCTATGACAAATTATTAATCTGATTTTAACAAAACCATAACAATGGAGAGGTATTGTTATCTTGAATCCGGGGCAGGCACTGGACGGGACAATGATCCCTGCCCGGGCACAGGGTCGCAACATGGCGCGGATCCGGAAAAAACCACGCCGGCAACACCGG
>JAJRTB010000262.1 GCA_024278495.1 Deltaproteobacteria bacterium | reverse complement strand
TGTCCCGTGGCAGGCTGTCGTCTGCCACGGAGATGGAGAATGAAAGGGACGGAACGCGGGTACGGTTCCGTCCCTTTTCCTGTATAGCTCGATGACCGCTGAAGTTTTTCTTCAATACATGTTTGCCGGTATCACCTATGGCGTGATCTACGCCATAGTGGCCATCGGCTTCAACATTATCTACAACACCACCGGTATTATCAACTTTGCCCAGGGCGAGTTTGTCATGCTGGGTGGCATGATCTCCATTTCCCTGCTGCCGGTCATGCCTCTGCCCGTTGCCATCGGCGCGGCCGTGGTTATAACCATGGTGGTCGGCGCGGTCATTGAGATGGTGTTTATCCGCTGGCTGGATCACCCGTCCGTTCTGCGGATGATCATCATCACCATCGGTCTTTCCATCATCATCCGGGAAATAGCTCTGCACATCTGGGACGAGAGTGTTCATTCCCTGCCCTATTTTGTGGGAGACACGGTCTCAACCGTCACCATCATGGGCACCAGGGTTTCACCCCAGGTTCTCTGGGTGATAGGCATCTGCTCCCTGATGGTGCTGTTTCTGAGCCTGTTTTTCAAATACTCATCCATTGGCCGGGAGATGCGGGCCTGCGCCGCCAACCGGCGGGCCGCCAACCTGTGCGGCATCAATACCCGCAACATGGTGACCCTGTCCTTTATGCTGTCGGCCGGTATCGGCGCCCTGGCCGGCTGTGTCATGTCGCCCATTACCTTTACCCAGTACGATATGGGGCCGGGGCTGGCCATCAAGGGCTTTACCGTGGCCATCCTCGGGGGACTTGGCAACAGTGTGGCCGCGGTGGCCGCCGGTCTCCTGCTCGGCCTGATCGAGGCCTTTTCCATCTCCATCATTCCGGTGGCTTACCAGGGGGCGGTGTCCATCGCCATCTTGCTCCTGATTCTCTTTGTCCGGCCGCATGGGCTGTTCGGCAGCAGCGAGGCCGCAAGCCTGAAGGAGTTCTGATGGAGCCGTTCAGGCGCTACATACCGGTCGCGGTGCTGATCGTTCTGGTCGTCGCGGTTCAGGTGACCACCAGGCTGACGGACACGTCCTACTACCTGACCCAGTTGACCATGACCGCCTACTACTACCTGGTGGTGATCGGGCTCTGCGCCCTGATGGGCTATGCCGGGCAGATCTCCCTGGGCCATGCCGGTTTTTTCGCCATTGGCGGCTATATCTCGGCCGGGCTTACCACCCATAACCTGATCGGGTTGCAGGACAACGCGCTTGTGGCCCTGCTTCATAAATTCTCACTCCTGGTGGAGCGCCAGGACCTGTACGGTGACACATTGTTGACCGTGCAACCCTGGGCGGCCTGTATTGCCGCGGTGCTTCTGGCGGTCCTGATCGCTTTCATTCTGGGTGGCCCGATCCTGCGTCTCAAGGGCCATTACCTGGCCATGGCCACCCTGGGATTCGGCATTATTATCGCCCAGATCGTTCTGGCCACCCAGTACTTCGGCGAGGCGGACGGTCTCTCCGAGGTGCCGCCGTTCAGGCTCTTCGGGCCGATCGAGGTGAGCGGCAGTTTCGGCAGCCGGGTCCAGAACTATTACATTGCCTGGGGTCTTTTGACCGTGGGCGTTGTTTTGCTGCTCAATCTGATCAACTCCCGGGTGGGCCGGGCCCTTCGCTCCATTCATGGTTCCGAGGAGGCGGCCAACGCCATGGGGGTCAACACGGCGCGCTACAAGCTCTACACCTTTGTCCTCAGCGCTGCCTTTGCCGCTCTGGCCGGGGTTTTCCTGACCCATTACAACGGCAGTATCGGCCCGTCCGAGGCCGGGGTCATGAAGTCGGTCCGCTACGTTGCCCTGGTTGCGGTGGGCGGCATGGCCAACCTGTGGGGAGCCCTGATCATGGGGACCATTCTCAATTTCCTGTCCCTGCGCGGTGTGTTCGGCTCCTATGATGATGCGGTGTTCGGCCTGATCCTGATCGTGATCATGCTGTTCGCGCCAAACGGTATCCTGAGTATCAAGGTCAGGGGGCTGTTGGCACGATTGTCGTCAAAGGGGGAGCAGAATCCGGGTGAACAGAATGCTTGAGTTGCACAACGTTCATAAATATTTCGGGGGCCTGCACGCGGTCAACGATGTAAGCTTCACTGTTTCCCGGGGCGCCATTAAGGCGGTTATCGGGCCCAACGGGGCGGGCAAAACCACCCTTTTCAACCTGATTGCCGGGGTGCTGGAGCCCACGGCCGGCACTATTTTGTTCAAGGAGCAGCCCATCCAGGGGTGGAAACCGCATCAGGTCGCGGCGCTTGGCATGTCCCGGACTTTTCAGAATATCAAGCTCTTCCACGGCATGACCGCCCTGGAAAATGTGATGCTTGGCCGTCATGTGCGCAGCCGGGCCGGGTTCCTGGCCGGGATGCTCAACCTGCCCGGTACCTGGCGTGAGGAGCGTGCCATCCGGTCGCGGGCCCTGGAGCTGCTGGAGCTCATGGAGATAGGTGAGTTTGCCGATGTGGAGGCGACAAGTCTCTCCTTTGGTCAGCAGCGGGCCGTGGAGATGGCCAGGGCCCTGGCCACGGATCCTGAAATTCTTTTGCTGGACGAGCCTGCCGCAGGCCTCAATATCTACGAGACGGCCGAGGTCGCCCGGCTGATCAGCCGGATCCGGGACATGGGAATAACCGTGCTTCTGGTGGAGCATGACATGTCGCTGGTCATGGAAATTTCCGATGAGATCGTGGTGCTCTGTTTTGGCGAGAAGATTGCCGAGGATGTGCCGGAGACCATTCAGCGTGATCCTGAGGTGATCAAGATCTACCTGGGCGAAGACGAAGAAGTGAGTGGATGAACGCTTGCGGTCATGAAAAAATTATGGAATGGATTTGGCTAAGAGGCCGTCATACGGGATGCTGAAGATACGGAACCTTGATTCAGGCTACGGCAAGCTGCGGGTGTTGAAGAATATCTCGCTCCACGTGGACCCCGGAGAGATTGTGGCCATGATCGGCGCCAACGGCGCCGGCAAGACCACGCTGCTGCACACCATCTCCGGCCTGGTCCGCCACTGGTCCGGTGAGCTGGCGTTCCAGGGGCTTGACTGCGGCCGGACCGCGGTGGAGAAGATCGTGGCCCGCGGTTGCGCCCTCGTGCCGGAGGGACGTCAGGTCTTTGCCACCATGACGGTTGAAGAGAACCTGGTCCTCGGCGGCTATGTCCTGCAGAAAAAGGAGGGGCGGGCGGCCGTACAGAAAGAACTTGAGCATCAGTATGAGCTGTTTCCGGTGCTCAGGGAACGGGCCGGTCAGCTTGCCGGCACCCTGTCCGGCGGCGAGCAGCAGATGCTGGCCATGGGTCGGGCCCTGATGTCCCGGCCGAGGCTGGTGATGATGGATGAACCTTCCACCGGCCTGGCGCCCCTGGTTGTGAAAGACATCTTCAAGGTCATAGTCCGGCTGCGCGATGAGGGCGGCACGGTGCTGCTGGTCGAGCAGAACGCCAGGGCCGCGCTCGCCATCGCTGATCGCGGCTATGTCCTGGAAACCGGCAAGGTGATCCTCCAGGGGCCGGCCGCGGATCTGCTGGCGAACCGGGATGTGCAGCGGGCGTATCTCGGCCGCGAAAAGATAGAATAGTGGTTTGGGAGCGTCCTCCTGCACCGCATCTGCAGGCGCTTAATGCGGGCTGCATAGTTGTCCTATAGCGGCCCGCATTGATCAATCCACCTGCAAGTACAGGGGAACGCTCTTGCTGAAGGTCTGTTTCCTGCCTGTTTTTCTCACACGGAGGCATGGCCGGGAGAGCGCGGGAAGGTATTTTTTGCCTGGCCTGTAAGGTGCTACAATGATATCTGACACCTGGTGTTGCGGGTGACAGGGAAGGTCTTGGGTCTTATAGTGTTTATGAACAGCGTTTTTTTTGTGAAACCGTGGTGAGGTGCATATGACCAGGTACTGGGAACCGGAGCGGGAATGTATGGCCAGGGAGGACCTGGAGCAGTTGCAGCTTGAACGGCTGCAGTCCACACTGTACCGGGTGGGGACCCACGTGCCCTTTTACCGGAAAAAATTTGAGGAGCTGAAGGTCGATCATGATAACTTCCGCTCCCTGCAAGATCTGAGGCGCCTTCCCTTCACCACCAAGCAGGATCTGCGGGACAACTATCCATACGGTCTCTTTGCCGTCCCCCTGCGGGAAGTGGTTCGTATTCACTCCTCCTCCGGCACCACCGGTCTTGCAACCGTGGTCGGCTACACCAGGAACGATCTCAAGAACTGGGCCGACCTGGCCGCCCGTATATTGACCGGCGCCGGTGTAACCGCCGACGATGTTATCCAGATTGCTTTCGGCTACGGTCTCTTCACCGGCGGTTTTGGCCTCCATTACGGGGCTGAGCGTCTGGGAGCCTCGGTTATTCCGATCTCGGCCGGTAACACCAAGCGCCAGATCCAGATCATGCAGGACTTTAAGACCACGGCTCTGGTCTGCACGCCCAGTTACGCCCTGATCATGGCCGATACCATGATGGAGATGGGGATCAACCCAAACGGCCTGTCCCTGCGGGTCGGTCTTTTTGGAGCCGAGCCCTGGTCCGAGGCCATGCGTCGCGAAATCAACGAGAAGCTCGGCATTTCCGCAACTGATAATTATGGATTGTCCGAGGTGATGGGACCCGGCGTGGCCGGCGAATGTCAGGAGTGTCGCGGCCTTCATATCAATGAGGACCATTTTCTGCTGGAGGTCATCAATCCGGAGACCCTGGAGCCGGCAGCACCGGGTGAACTTGGGGAGCTTGTCATCACCACCCTGACCAAGGAGGCCTTTCCCATGATCAGGTACAGGACGCGTGATCTGACCCGTCTGATACCGGAGCCCTGTCCCTGTGGTCGCACCTTTATCCGGATGGAACGGATCAAGGGGCGCAGCGATGATATGCTCATTATCAAGGGGGTGAATGTTTTTCCGGTTCAGATCGAAAGAGTCCTTTTTGAGATCAAGGGAACCCAGCCCCATTACCAGATCGTCGTGGACCGGAAAAACCACTCAGACACCATAACCGTGCTTGTGGAGGTTGATGAGTCGATTTTTTTCGATGAGATGAGGAAACAGCGACAGATGGTTGATCACATAAAGGCCAGGTTGGCATCGGAACTCGGTATTTCCGTGGCAGTCAAACTGGTTGAGGAAAAGACCCTTGAGCGGTTCGAGGGGAAGAGCAAACGTGTCGTTGACAACAGGAAACTGTAGGGGGAGCCGGTATGGTATCTGGTCAAAACAGCGTGCGACTGGCAATGGTTGTGTTGACGTGTATTTTTTTTGTCAACCCGCTTCTGTCGTTTGCGGCAGCACCTCGCGACGCAGGAGGCTGGGAGCTGGGAGGAGCCTACGATTCGCTCTATAATGCCTCTGAGCTCGATAAACTCAAGTGTCGGGTGGTCAAGGTGACTGAAGTTGTCCCCATGAAGGGCATGTCACCCGGCATTGCGCTCATAGTCGACGACGGTGATGGCGAAAAAATCACCGTCCATGTCGGGCCCAAGTGGTTTCTTGGTGACTCCGTAGCCATCAAACGGGGCGACAGGGTTAAAATTCGTGGATCCTGGGCTGAAATTGACGGGAAAGACGTGTTCATGGCCTCAAAAATCAAGAAGGGTGATTATTACGTACTTAAGGTGCGCCTCACCAAAAACGGCAAACCTTTCTGGGCCATGTCGCCTGAGGAGCTTGAAGCGGAGCGGGCGGCAGCCAGGTAACGTCCACTCCCCTCGTGGCAGGTCTGTTGTGTAAGTAGTCACAGGGTAAATGAAAAAATGTATAAAACCGCTTACTCTGTTTCTGACTCGTTCAGGGTGACTTGTCCGGTGGAAAAACTTCAATCCATCGCCTGATAAACTCCTGTTCTTCACGTTTTCGTTTTTCCATTGTCCGGGCAATGGAGGAGTTGTATTCACGCTCCAGCTTGCGCCGTATCTTTGCCCGGGGATGCGCGGGGTTGTTTCGGCAGAACTCTTCTTCTTCCCTGTTGGTTAAGTATTCTTCCAGGTCATGGATTGCCTCATCCTCGCGACCCGTTGAACTGCTCATCCGGTTGTTGCTCAGCCATTGAAACGGGCTGATCTCTTTGACCTCCTTTTGCTGAGCCCTGAGGGTCTCCTCCAGAATCCGAGAAACCGGTACCTGGGTCACGTAACTCCATTTCTTCGCAAAGTCGTAGAGTTCCTTGCTGATATAGAGGTTGAGCCGTTTTTTCCGATGACCCTTCATTGTTTTGTGCGTACAGTAGGTGTTGGTTATGCGTACATGATATAAAAAAAATAGCCATAGGTCAAGTTTTCGTGCGTATAAAAAGAAAATATATACGCACAGCGTGGCGCGAAAAAGGGCGGGTTGATGGCACGAAGCTTCTGGTGTAAACAGTGCATACGTGAGCAAGAGGTTGGAAAAGAGACGAAAAACAGTATGATCAGCTTCAGGAGTATCTTTTTGCAGGGATTCGGCGTATTATACTGAATCCCTTGTATCCGCCAGCATTCACCTGTGGTGCAGCTGGAAGTGATGAGGTCGCAAAGACTCGTCAACACCAGTCGAACACAACGCTGATCCTTCGGATTCGCGGTATTTTGCGAATCCGACAATAATACATAATGGGGCACAGGCTGGGCAAAGCGATAAGTCTGTCACCGTAAAGGATATCGCATGATAAAATCATTCCTGCAGAAGGCCGGAAAAAAACTGAAACAGATCAGTTCCGGTGAAAAAAAAAGAAAACAACCGGCACCCGCGCAAGACAGGGCGCGGGTTGAAGCATTCCAGGCCGGTCATGAGATCACCGGTGAAGTCGGCGAGCGCAGGCGGCAAAAGAGCCGGGAGAAACCTGACGGCAACAGGGAGGGAAAGTATCGCAGAACCTCTCCGAAAAAGCGAAAGAGAAAACCACGCTGGACCCTGGAAGATTACCAGGTCGACCCCGTAGCCGGCAAGAGCAGGTTCCATGACTTTGACCTGCCTCTTTCCCTGATGCGCGCTGTTGCGGATCAGAATTTTCAGTACTGCACCCCGATCCAGGAAAAAGCGCTTCCCGATGCCCTGGCCGGCAGGGATATCGTGGGTCGGGCAAGCACCGGAACAGGCAAGAGCGCGGTTTTTCTGCTGGCGCTCTTTTCCAGGTTGCTCTCGGAGGACAGTAAGAGCGAGGGAGCAGCCGGGAACAGGAAAAAGTCCGGTACGCCACGAGCCCTTATTATCGCACCCACCAGAGAGCTTGTCATGCAGCTTGCCAAGGACGCCAGGGCCCTGGCAAAGTATACGCCGCTACGCATTACCGCCGCCTATGGCGGAACCGATTACCAGAAACAGCAGCGTCAACTGACAGAGCGGCCGGTAGACGTTCTGGTCGCAACCCCCGGCCGCCTCCTGGATTACGCCTCCAGGAGGGTTGTGAACCTGAAAAACATCGGCATCATGGTTATTGACGAGGCGGACCGCATGCTGGATATGGGGTTTATTCCGGATGTGCGTCGGATCATCAGTCAGACGCCGCCCAAAGAGAAGCGTCAGACAATGCTCTTTTCCGCCACCATAACCGATGAGGTCAGGCGGCTGGCCTCCCAGTGGTGCGTCAAGCCTGTTTCCATTGAGAGTGAGCCTGAACAGGTGGCGGTGGATACCGTGGAACAGGTCGTCTACATGACCACAACCGACGAGAAGTATAATGTGCTCTACAACCTGATTACCGGCCAGGAGCATGAGCGGATTATTGTTTTTACCAACATGAAGCACGAGGCCCGAAGATTGAGTGAACGGCTGCAGCGCAATAATATTGACTGTGCCCTGCTCACCGGTGACGTGCCCCAGAACAAGCGCCAGGCACGTCTTGAGCGGTTCAGGGACGGGAAGGTCAAGGTGATGATTGCGACAGACGTGGCGGGCCGGGGTATTCATATTGACGGTATCAGCCATGTGGTCAACTATACGCTGCCCTATGAGCCGGAGGATTACGTTCATCGTATCGGCCGGACCGGCCGGGCAGGCAACACCGGAATATCGATCAGCTTTGCCTGTGAAGAAGGGGCTTTTTACCTGCCTGAGATAGAGGAGTATATCGGCAGGTCACTGCAGTGCGTGATGCCGGACGAGGATCTCCTGCGCAAGCCCCCCAGGGGGCGTGGCCCGAAGAAATCACCCCCCCGTTCCCGACCGCGCCGCAAGCGCTGACTCCCTGCCTGAACCGTTCAGCTTTTCAAATGGAAAATATACGCTGGGAATTTCGTGCTGACGCGGAACATCAGGGAGCGCAGATCCTGAACAGCGCATAAAAAAGGGTCGGCTTAAACGGCCGACCCTTATATTCTTCCTTGAACTGTCTATAAGAGTTACTTGAGCAGGCCGTGGGCGCTCTGGTGACACTCGTTACAGGATGCGAATTTGCTCAGCATCTGTTGACTGTGCGGCGCATCGTGACAGTTCTTGCAGGACGGTACATTGCCGTGCTTGTCAGCATGACAGAAAACACACTGGAAACCTGCATGCTTGGTGGGACCGGATTCAAGCTCGGCCCTGATGTCCGGATGACAGGCCCCGCAGTCTACATTGACGACCTTGGACGAGTAGGCCAGGGTGAGGGGCTGATGAGCCTGATGGCAGGTCACGCAGTTTTCAAAGGTCTGGCCCTCCCGATGCGTATCGTGGCAGTCCAGGCAGGTGGGGCGCTTGCGGTGCTCCTCATGGCAGTAGGAGCAGGCAAAGCCTGTGTGTTTGGTCTGGTGTGTGTCTATCTCTTCTATGATCTGTGGGTGACAGGTTTGACAGACCGGTTTCTGGCCTTCGCCCTCGAGGTTGATTTGCAGCGGGGTGTGTGGATTGGTATGGCATTTCAGGCAGGCAACCGCCACCTCAAAATGGGGTTGGCCCTCATGGCAGCTGGTGCACTGCGGTATGAGTGAACCTTTTTCCGTTCCCGGCGGATGCTGACCGTCGTGACATTCCATGCAGGAAACCTCGGACTTGTGTTTGGCGCCGTTTTTCTTGTTCTGGTCGACGATAACCGTGTGACATTTGACACAGTCGTCGTTGTCAAGTTTGGCGTCGCCGCTGCCGCCAAAGGCCTGGACGTTTGTAATGCCAGGGCAAAGGAGCAGCGCGCCTGCTCCAAGCAGTACGGTTGCAGTGTAGAAAAGAGATCGTTTCATCTTTCGTTTCCCCCTCCTGGGTTTTCTGGACCTGGTTTGGTGTTCTGCATACGTCTGCCAGGTAAAAAGCAGGTTCCTGAACAGCGCGAACACCTGATAATAAACAAAATCAGCGTAATTTCTTACCATGAATCACCATTCATTTGCAAGGGGCGGGATGACGATTTTGAAGATGAAAGCACGGTTTGTTTTCATTGACCGGAGCTTTCGTTTCAGGTGTGCTTCTGTTATTGTTTCAGGCTCGGGCAAGAGACGTGAAAAATGTCTGATTCGCAGTTTTGGACGAATTCGGCAGGAATTGTGACAGGAGAAGACGATGCGGGAAGATGGCAGAGCACCAGATCAGTTGCGCCCGGTCAAGGTGGAGTTTGATGTGCAGCCGGGTGCTGATGGTTCCGTGCTGATTCGCATGGGCGGCACCCATGTCCTGTGCGGGGTCAGTGTTGAGGCGCATGTTCCGCCTTTTCTGGAAGGAAAGGGGCAGGGTTGGATTACGGCCGAGTACGGCATGCTGCCTTGCGCAACGAATCGCCGGGGACGTCGCGAGGCTGTTTCCGGCCGCTCGGGTCGGACCTTCGAGATTCAGCGGCTTATCGGCCGGTCTCTGCGGATGATGGTTGACCTGTCCCTTCTGGCAGAGCATACCCTGCGGGTGGACTGCGATGTGATCAATGCCGACGGCGGCACCCGCTGCGCCTCCATAACCGGAGCGGCTCTGGCCGTGCGCCGCGCTCTGGAAAAGATGGTCGAAGCCGGCCAGTTGCCCGCTATGATCCCGGTGCTGCCGGTGGGCGCGGTCAGCGTCGGGGTGGTGGGCGGAGAACTTCTGCTGGATCTGGCCTATGGCGAGGATTCGGCGGCCGAGGTGGACACCAATTTTGTCATGGCCGGGGACGGCCGCTGGATAGAGATACAGTGCTCGGCCGAAGGGGCGCCCTTTGCTCCGGAACTCCTGCCCCGGATGCAGACCCTTGCCGCGCAGGGAATCTCGGAGCTTTTACGTTTGTGGAACGGTCCGGGTTACACCTGACGTTCAATACGAAGCCGCTGCAGTATCTCAATGCCGTCCGGGGTGAAGTTTTCGCCCTCGCTCATGGCCAGGACCCGTTTTACGGGCATGAAGGCGCCGTCCTGTACCTCTTCCGGCTGGAGTATGAACGGGCCGTTATGACGGCAGCGAAAGACCCGGCCCCAGACCCTGTTGTTCGCGTCCTCGTAGAAATGGTCAAAACAGGGTTCCAGGGTAACGTCGCTGATGCCGAGTTCCTCAAGGAGTTCCCGCCCGGCTGATTCCTCATAGCTCTCCCGGGCCAGGACCACGCCGCCCGCTGCAACGTCCAGGTAGCCGGGATAGATATCCTTGTTCATGGTCCGCTGCTGGACAAAGAGCTCGTCTTGGTCATTAAAGACCAGGATATAGGACGCCCGGTGGATCAGCCGCTGCTCGCGCATGATGCGGCGGGATACCGCGGCTATCTCCCTGTTGTCCCTGTCCACTATCTGGACGATTTCACTGTCAGGCTGTTCCAAAGTCTCGACCGTTCATAGTGTCTTTTATGACGGTTTTATTATGAAACCGACAAATTTTTCGTCACGGACTCTGCGTTTTTAAGGCGCCCAGTATACCTGTACCGGACACCGGTCCTGGTGCAGGACGGCCCGGATCGGCACTTCCGTGTGCGGCCCTCCGGCCAGGGCCCGCTCCAGGACGTCTCGCTTTTTCCGACCGGTAATATGAAGGATGATCTGGTCTGTGTCAAGCAGGGCGGCCAGGGTCATGGTCATCCGTTCATGCGGAGCCTGCCCCGGTGTTACGGCCATGCAGATCTGATCGTTGTCCGGGTTCAGGGCTCGGCTCAGCTGCGGGCTGCCCGGAAAGAGCGAGGCAGTGTGACCGTCGGCGCCCATGCCCAGGACGACCAGACTGAAGGGCCGTGGGATGTTGGCCAGGTTTCGGCAACATTGCGTCTCCCCCTCCCGTGCTGTTTCCGCCATGTTTTTCAGAGGAATAAAGTTGGCTGCCGCGGCCCGGTCCTTAAGCAAAGTGGTGCGGACCAGGTGTTCATTGGACGCGGTTTCCCGCGGGTCAATCCACCGTTCGTCCGCCAGGGTGACGGTCACCGCGGCCCAGTCTATTTCCATCCGGGCCAGGCGGGCAAAAAATTCACGGGGGGTGGCGCCGCCCGAGACCACCAGGCTTGCCTGTCCGCTTCGGGACACCCGGTGGTCCAGGGTCGTTGCCGTATCTGATGCCAGACGCGACGCCAGGTCGACCGGGTTTGCAAATTCTTTGAGGTCAACCATCGTTTTTTTCCGGGGACACTGCCCGCAGATGGCGGATTTCCAGGCACCAGGGCAGACGGCCGGAACTTCGACAGTCATCCGGCCTGATCCGATCAGAAATGTCACGGGCCCTGTATGCCGACCCCTCCATCTGACACGCCTCGTCTGATACCAGCAGTAACATCCCGTCCCGGGTGAGACGGCCCATGGCCGGATCAACCAGTTCCTTCGGATCCGCTCCCGTTGGCAGGTTCAACAGGATAGCCCCGTACCGGCTCCTGGTGCGGCCCAGCCACCGGCGGCAGTCCTCCTGGAGTACCTCGTGCCGGGGGCCGCCAAAGCCGTTTAAGGCGATATTGGCCCGGGCCAGGCGGGCCCGGCCGGCGTCCGGCTCAAGGGTGGTGGTGGCAAGTGCGCCGCCTTTCTGGGCGTGAACCGTGGCCGTACCGCTGCCGCCAAACAGGTTGAGAAAGGTCTTGCCCCGGCAGGTCTTCCCGAGCTCCAGTCGGAGCTTTTGCAGGTGCAGGGGGAGATCCCGGTCCGGCTCCCGGTTAAAGTTAACCAGGAACCGGCAGCCGTTTTCCATAACCTCAAAGATTTTTTCCCGGCCTGTTGTTTTCCCGCTTTTATTTCCCTTCCTGACAGAGGGGCGGATCTGCCGGTTGAAAAAAATGCGGCTGGGCGGGATGGTCAGCACCTCTCTGATGACCTGGAGAACGATGTTGAAATCGTGGTCCTTTTTTTCTCCCCCGGCAGGGGTGCTCCGGCCCTCCCGAACCAGGAGCCAACGGTCGTAGAGGTCAATACTCAGGTCAAAAGCCTGCAGATCGTGGTCGTAGAGCCGCAGGCAGCTGATGTTGTTTGTCCGGGCCGTCGGCAGCAGTTTTGCGGCGTTTTCAAACAATGCGCGGCCGAACTCTTCCGCTTCCCGACCCGGTTCGGGCGGGCGGGGTTCCGGGGAGAACTCTTTTTCCGCTGGTGGTTCCGGGATGACACCGCAGTGCAGTCGGCACCTGATCGGGCCGTTAAAGAGTTTAAAACTTTCGGTCCATTCCTGGTTCATGCTGCCGGCCAGGTCCGGATTGGCCGAAAAGAAACCAAGTTGCCAGCCGGTCAGCTCCCGGCGGAAAATTCGGCCTATGGCCCGGTAGAGATATTTGACTGTTTCCCGTTCTGAGAGACGTTCACCGTAGGGCGGATTCACCAGGACCATGCCCCGGTCTCCGGGCCGCTTCAGGTCAGCCAGCTGGCCATGATGGATCCTGATCCGGTCTTCCAGGCCGGCCGCCCTGACGTTTGTCCGGGCCGCGCTGACCGCTTCAGGGTCCGCGTCAAAACCGATGAT
>JAJRTB010000261.1 GCA_024278495.1 Deltaproteobacteria bacterium | reverse complement strand
GGTCAGGAAGGGAGAGGTGCTGCTGGAGGTTCGCGGCTCGGTCCGGGACCTGCTCAAAGGGGAACGGGTGGCCCTGAACCTGGTTCAAAGGCTCTGCGGCATCGCTACCCTGACCAGGCGCTACGTGGACAGGGTGGCGGACCTGGAGGTGCGCGTTACCGAGACCAGGAAGACAACACCCGGCCTGCGGATGCTGGAGAAGTACGCTGTTCGGGTAGGCGGCGGCAATAACCATCGCTTCAACCTGGCCGACGGGGTGCTGATCAAGGATAATCATATCGCCGCCTGCGGCTCGATCCGCGAGGCCGTGGCCAGGGTGCGGGAACAGGTCTCGCACACCCTGAGGATCGAGGTGGAGTGCGACACCATGGAACAGGTGCGGGAATGTCTGGAGTGCGGGGTGGAGATCATCATGCTCGATAACATGGACCTTGACACCATGCGCAGGGCGGTTGCCGCGATCGGCGGCAGGGCCCTGGTCGAGGCATCGGGCGGTATTGATCTGGAAACGATCCGGCCCGTTGCCGAAACCGGGGTGGATATCATTTCAGTGGGCAGGCTGACCCATTCGGCGGTCGCGGTTGATATCTCCATGGAACTGTAGGGGACAGCACTGATCATGATAAGTGGCAGAACAGAGCTTTTCGGGATCATCGGCAATCCGGTCCGCCATTCCTTAAGCCCGGCCATGCACAACGCTGCCTTCCGCGAACTCGGTCTCGACTGTGTCTATGTGCCGCTGGCCACCGATGATATTGCTGCCGGGGTGGCCGGCATCAAGGCCCTCGGGTTTTCCGGCGCCAGCGTGACTGTTCCCTACAAGCAGGATGTCATTGCGCTTGTTGATGAGCTTGATCCGACGGCGGCCAGAATCGGCGCGGTCAATACCCTGGTGATCCGGGAGGATGGCCCGGATTCCGGCGGCAGGACGATATGCGGATATAATACCGACTGGCTCGGGGCCAACCGGGCCCTGGCCGGGAAGATTGACCTGGCCGGAACCCGGGTCCTGGTTCTGGGCGCGGGCGGTTCGGCCCGGGCCATCGGTTTGGGGCTGCTCAAGGCCGGGGCCGAGATCGTTCTGGCCAACCGGACTCTTGCGAAGGGGCAGGCGCTTGCCCATGAGCTGGGCTGCCCCTGTCACGGCCTGGATGAGCTGGGCCAGGTTTCAGCAGATGTGCTGGTCAACACCACGTCAGTCGGCATGGAGCCTGATAGCGGGGCAACACCCATCAGGGGAGATCTGCTAGCCCGGTTCAAGGTTGTGATGGATATTGTCTATGCTCCGCTTGAGACCCGCCTGCTGCGTGAAGCCGCAGAGGCAGGGTGTCAAACTGTTAACGGCCTGGCCATGCTGCTCTACCAGGGTGCGGCGCAGTTCAAGCTGTGGACCGGGCGGGAAGCACCAGTCAACGTGATGCGGCAGGCGCTCTCCAGCCGCTTTCAACAGAGTGAGAGATAAACTGATATGATACGGATTACACCGGTAGAGCGCGTTGATGCCGTGGTCGAGGTGCCGGGTTCAAAGAGCATTACCCAGCGGGCCCTTATTGCCGCGGCCCTGGCTGAAGGCGAGTCCGTCCTGGTCGGGCCCCTGACCAGCGAGGATACCAGCTATACCATCGGCGCGCTCAGGGCCATGGGGATCTGGGTTGATGACTCGGATTCCGCCCGTTGGCGGCTGCGGGGCTCGGGCGGCCTGATTCAGACTCCGGCTGAAGACATCTTTCTCGGCAATAACGGGACTGCAACCCGTTTTCTCACCTCGGTTGCCGCGCTCGGTCACGGCACCTTCCATATTACCGGAGATCCCCGGATGTCGGAGCGGCCGATAGCACCGCTCATGGAGGCGTTGCAGGGGTGGGGGGTGCGGATCCGCAGCGATGCGGATAACGGTTGCCCTCCCCTGACGATCGAGGCAAGCGGGATTGACGGCGGCAAGACCATTCTGCCCGAGGGCAAGTCAAGCCAGTATCTTTCATCCCTCCTGCTGGTCGCGCCATACGCGAAGAACGATGCCGAGCTGGAGGTCCGGGGCGAGGTTTTGTCCAAACCGTACGTGGAGATGACCATGGAGGTGATGGCCGCCTTTGGCGTGTCCGGCGAGGCCGCACCTTCCCTGGACCGCTTCAGGATTTCGCGAAGCAGGTACGCGGGGCGGGAATACCGCATCGAGGGTGACGCCTCGGGCGCGTCCTATTTCTGGGCCGCTGCCGCCATTACCGGCGGCCGGGTCACGGTAGCCAACGTGCCGGTACCTTCTCTGCAGGGCGACGCCCAGCTGGTACCGCTCCTGGCCCGGATGGGGTGTCAGGTCAGCCGGAGTGGTCACGGTATCACGGTCCGGGGTCCGGAACAGCTTGAGGCGATCGAGGTGGACATGGGCAGCATGCCTGATGTGGCGCCGACTCTAGCCGTGGTGGCGGCATTTGCCGGGGGCACCACTGTGATCAATAATATCGCCCACCTGCGGATCAAGGAGTGTGACCGGATCAGCGCCATGGTGACCGAGCTTGGTAAAATGGGCGCTGAAATCGAGGAAGAACCGGACCGGATGATTATCCACGGCACCGCCGGCGGCGCCAACCTGCACGGCGCGGCCATTGAAACCTACGAGGATCACCGCATTGCCATGTGTTTCGCGGTGGCGGCGCTCCGGGTCGGGGGAGTCGAGATCACCGGCGAGAACTGCGTGGTCAAGTCGTTTCCGGATTTCTGGGAGCGTTTCGCCGTTCTCTGGCGGGATGGTTGAATTATTCCGCCAGAAATTCCACCTCGCCGCTGCCGAGACGGTAGTACGCCGGTATAATTTTGAGACTGCCGTCGGCCAGGGCTCCTGCCAGGATGGATGAGCGGGCGATCAGTTCGGCAGCGGCCAGCTCAGCGTTTTTCACGATGATGGCGTCCATGTCTCCGCCCCTGGCCTGTTCCAGGGCCGGTGTGATATGGGCGAGCAAATGATTCAGATTATAACCGTTGTTCCCGCCGTCCACCGCGGCAGCGACAGCCCCGCAGCACTCATGGCCCAGGACGACGATGACCCCGACGTGAAGATGGGCCACCGCGTACTCGATGCTGGCGATGGACGAGGTGTTGGCCACGTTGCCGGCCACCCGCACGGTGAAGAGCTCTCCCAGGCCCGTGTCAAAGATCAACTCAGGTGCCACCCGGCTGTCGGCGCAGCCGAGGATAACAGCCCAGGGGCTCTGGCCGTTGCATAAGCTCTGCCTCTGTTCCCTGTCCCGGAGCCTGCCTGCCGGCTTGTCGGCCACAAAGCGTTTGTTGCCCTCTCTCAATCTCTGCAATACCTCTTCGTTGTTCATGGGAATTTCTCCTTATCTGAAAAGACTAAGTATGCGCGCAATGCAGTCAGGCGTAACCAATCACAGGGTAAAATGAAAAAAAGTATAAAACCACTACCTTACAAGTGGTTACCGGTCGCCTTGATTTTGAACAGGCCGTTCGGCGCAGCGTACTGATTGCTCCGCAAGCCGGACTGATCGTTCAAAAGCGGGCTGCCCTGAGACCGCTTACGTTCAGGCGCATCGGAATTTGACTCTGCTGACCATGATTGCTATTTTATATGTATACACAATATTTTTTTGCATGGCCATTACCGGAGGAGGAAATATGAAAGCGCAGGTAGTACCAATATGCCTTCTGGTTCTTGTTTTTGGGTTTTCTTCCGGGGTTCCGGCGGTTTCCTCCGATTATCAGGTGACATTCGCCACGGAGGAATGCGGTGGCGATACCGGATTTGCCACGGTCGGGATCGACAAAATCCACAAGATTCAGTCAGCAGGCTGCGTCGGCGCGGACGGCAGGCCCCTGAAACAGCTCCTGGTCCGCAACGGAAGCGGGAGCTATGATATCTTCACTGTGACCGAGGATGAAGCAGTGAACATCACAGACGAAATAAAGGCCTACATGGCCTCGCGGCGCGGTATCCTGGATCGCTCCGACGCAATTATCGTGAACCCCTGAGCATGTAAGCCGTCACAGGACCCCGTCTTCACGCGGTCACGTCTTCCCGCATAGTGGGGCTATAGCGAGCAGACGTGCCTGTGTAAATCCGGGGCACCTGTGCCAACGTACAGTTTTGGGGTAAATAAACACACAGTTGCATAGCCTGTGACTAAATGCATGAACATGGGACCCCTGGCTACCTGTTCATGGTAAAGACGGTCATGCCCTTGGCAATGGTTCCTGTGCCGGATTCCGCGGCACAGTAGGCGATCTTTTCCTTGACCCTGGTTACTTTGATGATGCCGACTTCGGTCATCTCGGAATCAAGAACCTCGCCGGTATCCGGATCAACCAGTTCCTCGACCCCGCCGACCCGGAATCTGGTGCCGACCGTCACCCCTTCCCGGCTGCCTCGATTGATGATGATCTTGTCTCCCTTGACCAGCAGGACTGATGCCTCCCAGGGGATATTCTCAAGCTGCCGGATGAGGAACTGCGTGGCCTGGCCAATGGCGTCTTCAACCGCTTTGCCGACGTTGTCGGTCTTCTGGCCGCCGACCTGGCCGGTCAACCCGCCGAGGCTTGCGCCGTGGTAGCCGAGGGTAAATCCCTTGCGGCCTGACTTGCCGATAATGTTTGTGGACGCGACAACCTGGCCGGTTTCAGCGTTAACCAGGTAGATGGTGACGTTGATTTCGGCTTGTCCGCCTGAACCGCCGATGTTGATCCCCTTGAAGTTAAAGCCGCCGAAACCGCTGCCGACATCATCCTGCACATGGGTGATGGAACCGCGCAGCAGGAGCTGGGCCGGGGTCATGCGGCCCATTTTGGCGCTTTTTTTGCCCTGGGTCGTGCGGCCGGTGGCGACGAAATCCTGCTCTTCCATGGCGGCCTTGCGCATTTCTGAGTCGCCCAGGACGATAAACCAGCCCGACTGGTACAGGATGTTGGTCATGCTGGTGGTGAAGCCGTCACCCAGGTCCCATCGGCCCCGCCATCCCGCTTCGTTCTTGAACTTGGTCACGGTGATGGAATATCGGAGATTGCCCGCCGGCGGGGCAGGTATGTTGGTTGTCGCCCATGCCGGGGCGCTTAACAGAACCGAAATCAGAAAACAGCTTAACAGTCCAGAGATACAGTTTTTTTTCATTTTCCCTCCTGCTGCTCAGTAATGTACATCGCGGCCGGAACCGCTTGAGCGGTTTTGTCCGCACGTTGGTTGATTATTCTTCCTGTTCCATGACAACGGTGACCGGGTCACCTGTTTTGCACTGTATCTTTTCAGCAGCGTTGCCCCTGTTCATGGCGATTTCCAGGTGGCCCGCGCTGTCGATCAGGGCCAGGAGCTCCCCTTCGGGCTGATCAGCGTATGTTGATGAAATCGCGTTGATCCGGTGGGGGCCGATAAAGATGCCGGCAAAGCTGGCCGGCTGGTAATTACTGAGATTTGATGATGTTATGGTTGTCCGGATGTTTCCGAACCGATCAATGCTGATAACCCTCCCGGTAATGCCGTTTTGATCCAGATGGGTTCTGGGCAGGTCAAGCTGGACACAGTCTTCGACCCGGATCGCCGGGCCGACCTGGTCCAGGGTCATGCCGGAGGCAAGGGCCGCCGCCACCGGAGCCATGATATCCCGGCCGTGAAAGGTGGCGCTCACCTCGGTTGGAAACAGGGCCCGGTTTGAAATACGGTGCACGGACTGGACTTTTTTGTCACGCATGATCAGGGTGAGAGCGCCGTTGTCCGGTGTTATAAAGAGATGATTGTCCGCCGTCAGGGCAATGATTTCGCGCTGGGTGCCAACGCCAGGGTCAATTATGACCATGTGGATACTGCCGGCGGGAAAGTAATGGTAACTGGTCCTGATGGTGACCGCCCCGCCGAGAATGTTATGTGCGTCTATGGCGTGGGTCAGGTCAACTATTCTTGCGTTGATGTTACGCCGGAGGATGGCCCCTTTGATCTGGCCGACAAAAGGATCCTGCAGGCCGAAGTCCGTGGTCAGGGTGATAAGGTTCGCGAATTTCAACTCAGTCCTCCTCGTTTACCGGTTATCAGCACGCTGAACCCGGCGTCTTCCCGCGCGCCGGGCAGCGGGGATTCATCCCGAAGCTTTGTGTCCGGCGGCTGCAGGAGGGTTGACCATGATTCAAGAATTTCAAAGCCGCAGCGAGCCAGTAATTGCTCTGTCCCGGCAACTGTGCGAAGTCGCGCGTGCCTGTAGAGTGGATGACAGTCTTTTTTCTTTGCAACAATCCGTTTCCCCCATGGCGATTGGCGCGGGATCATGCCGATAACCAGGCGCCCGTCCGGGGCGAGAACCCTGCGGCACTCCCTGAAAACGGCGGCAGGGTCGTCCAGAAAGCACAGGGTAAAGAGGATGTAGATCGTCCCCATGGATGCTGAACGGACAGGCAGGTCTTCTCCTGTTCCCTGCATTGGTATGATACTTCGGCGGGCCGCGAGATGCAAGGGGGATATGGCCGGATCCAGGCCGAACTCGCAGCCAAGAGCCGCCGCAAACCGGCCCGGACCTGTGCCGATTTCAAGGGCGGGCCGGCGCAGGGGCGT